>JASGCR010000049.1 GCA_030054015.1 Candidatus Symbiobacter sp.
CCAAGGATCGGTTTCCCCCCCTTCCTAAGCAGGAAGGGGGGGTCTAAAAGACTTAATCAGACCTTCCCTAAGGAAGGGAGGTCAGTGCTTAATTGACTACCCCTGCCCCTGCGCCTGTCCCTCTCCCTGCGCCTTGGCTTTTAACAAAGCGAGGGAGAGGTTGGTCTTGACCTGTTCGGTCTGCACCGCGATGATGGCTTTCTCGTGGGCTTCGCTGATGCGCAGTTGCGACAGGGCGACTTGCTCCGCCACGGCCGGATTGGCCAGGGGATTGGGCGCGGCATTGGCCGCCGCCGCCTGTTGAGCGGCCTGTGCGGCCTGTGCGGCCTGCGCCGCCGCCGCCAGAATCGGCGCGGGATCACTGAAATAACGCTCCCCGGTTTGCAGACCCATTAACTCGACATATTTGCTGATTTGTTCAAACAAATTCTGCCAGGTCAGTAATGGCCCATTTAATCCGCCCTGCGCTGTGACAATTTGCTGGCTCAATTGCATCAAAGCCGCCACCTGCCCTACCTGCATCTCACGCGTGCCGGTGCCAATGCCAACTTCAATCGACAAGTCCCAATCCGACCGCCATCTTTGCGGATTAATCGGCACAAATTTGCCGTTCAACCGCATCATCTGGCTGTGATGTTCGTGCTTTGACACCAATTCCAAGATGCGGCGAAAGGCCTGCCGCACCCCGGTTTCGGCAAAGACGCGGGCGATCAATTCCACCCGCTCCTTCCCCGCATTGGCGAGCAAGTTAATGCCGGTCGCGGTTTTATTGAGCGTGTCGGGATCAAGCCCTTGATTGAGGTTGGTCAGGCCGGTGCGTTGCTGCCTGGCCGTGTCGATATAATCCAACATCGGGAAAGTAGCCCCCGCCACAAACGGGGTTTCCAACGGGCGGATCACGCCGGATTGTTTCACCCGCTTGATGCCGCCGGGGCGGCTGGTCAATAAATCCTCGAAATTGGCGAGGCCTTCGACCACTTCTTTTTCCGGATTGTTGGTCAGATACAAATTATCGAGCATTTGCCGCAGCAAAGTCGATTTGATCAATTGCAAATCCATCACCTGGTCAGCCACCGACCGCCCGACGCAATGATGCGGCATTAAAATCGGCGACACACAGGCAAAGGGCAGTTGCTCGATCTCTTCATCGGCCAAAATCACCAAACCATTGCCGTGTTCAAGATTTTGTTTACGCGCCGCCAGGGACTTGACCGGTGCCGCCGCCGCCGCCACCGTGATTTTACGCCATTCGGCAATGCCGTCCTCATCCTCATCGACATGCAGGTAGCATTCCGTCACCCACAACAAACTCGCCGAGGGATCATAGTGACCAGTATCCACCGCCGGGGATAATGCCGTCGCCGCCCCCAGCCGCGTTTGTTTCTCGCTATTGGCGTAAACCCCGCCACCCGCCATGGCTCCCCGCCCGTTATTGGCTTTGGCTAATGCCATGACCAAATCGCGGTCAAACCCCTGGGCGATCACGTCGGAGGCGGTCATTTGCATCCGATGGGCGACAAAATCCGCCGTCTCAATCGCGGTGGCATTCATGTCACAGAGGAATTCTTCCGGCGGCACCGGTTGTATCGCCACCCGCCCGTCAAAATCATGTTGGCGGATTTGCACATCAAACCGCACCCCATCATCGGGGAGGTGCGGCAGATTGTTAAGTTCCGGCAAAGTCTCGCCATCTCCTTCATGACCGAAATTATCCACCCATTGCAAAATCTCGACATCGCCATCTTGGCACAGGAGAAAAAATTCGGCGCGGTCTAACCCGGCATAGGACACGGTCGCCACGCGCGGCGTCGCATCCCACCAGATTTTAATGACACCGAGGCGAAACAGCAGCGCGTCCTTGAACCATTGGTAATAAGTGCTGAAACCCGGATTGACATTGTTCCACACGAAATTAATATATTGGGTGGCCTCTTTCGCCAGGGCTTCTTCGCCCGCCTGGCGCGGCACAAACCGCACGACATCGCCGCCAGAGGCAAATATCCGCATCAGCGACGGCATCATGCCATCGACCGCTTCGGCGACATCACGGCTGACGATCTGGCTGCGGCCTTCGACTTCATTGCCGAACGGCTCGCCGCGATAATAGCGTAAAGCCAGGTCGCGGTCTTTGGCGTGCAGATTTTGCTGTTGCACCGCCTGCTCGATCTTTGCCGCCAACATGGCGGTGAGTTTTTGTGGGTCTATGGGCATGGTGTACTCCCCTTCCAAAGAGAAGGTCTGAATAAGTCGAAAAACGGTAATGACCTCCCCTTCCTGCTTAGGAAGGGGAGGATAGAAAACCTTAGCGAGCCGCAGGCGAGCGATAGGTTTTCTTGGTGGGGTTGGTGACTTGTAAGTTTTTTCACCAACCCCCCCGACCTCCGCTAAGCGGCAAGCCGCCAAGCGGAGATTTCCCCCCCTTCCTAAGCAGGAAGGGGGGGTCTAAATAATTTGCCAACTAAACAATCCCATTCTTGGGATAGATCAAACTGCCGCTATGGGCGGCGGGGGGACGCGCCACCGCCCCCATGCGCAAGGCATCGCACGCATGGCTTGACCAATCATGGCGGGGATGCGACCGCCAATTTTTCATGGCCTCGTCATAATCTTTGCGATAGGCGGCCAGGGCGGTCAGGCCGCGCCGACATTTCTCGCTATCGAACCAACATTGCGGCAACATCGCCCGCATCGCCTCGATGCCGTCTTCGATGGTAAGGCGCGGCGCGATGTCAAACCGCACCCCCAAGGAATCGGCGATTTCGAGCCGCGTCTTGCCACTGCCCAATTCGCGTACCCCAATGTCATGCGGGGCCAAATGGCGGCTATAGACATAGGGCAAATGCTGCAACACGCGGGCATAATGGGGGAGGCCTTCATTGCTGGCCTCGTAATAATCAATCAGGCGGATTTCGCGTCCCGCCCGTTGGGCAAACCAAATCGCGGTGGCATCGCCAATCCCCAAATCCCACCAGGTTTCGACCGGCAAAATCGGATCGTACGGCACCTGGCCAATCTGTCCTTTGCCCTCAATCGCGCGCAAAATTTCGGCGAAATACGCCCCCGACACGGCAGCGGCAAAGGAACATTCAAATTCCTGGGCATATTGATCCGCGCTCATCACTTTTTGCGCCGCAAGCAACTCCGCCGCCGCCAAAATACCGGTTTTCGAGGCCGGCAAAATGGCGCGATACCAATCCGGCTCGCCCCCCGCCTGTTCATACAAATCGTAAAAATGGTTTTTGCCGCGCGGCGTGCCGATAAACACGGCAAAGCCCTCGCGGTCGGCCAGGGCCGGGCGAATGATCTCGCCCCATAATCGCGGCGGCATGTCGCCATATTCATCCAAAATCACGCCATCGAAATAGAGACCGCGCAAGCGATCCGGATTATCCGCGCCATAAAGACTGATCCTGGCCCCATTCGGCAAATCCACCGCCAAATCAGTCTCGCGGGCTTTGACCTGGGGCAGCATTGCCGTCCAGGCCTTAAGATAATCCCAGGCCACCGTCTTGGCTTGCACCGAAAAGGGCGCAATATAGCCATAACGCGGCCGGGCCAAATCACAACGCAAGGCACGATCAATCAATTCATTCACCGCAAACACGGTTTTGCCAAAGCGGCGATGCGTCACCAACACATTGAATCTTTGCAATTGGTTATGAAGATCGGCCTGATGCGGCCGGGGCGCGTACCCAGTAGCGATGGTTTTTTCCGTGTTGGCGGCGGCGGTTGGTTTTTTCGCCCGCTTGCGGGGTGGGCTTGGTTTAGCCTTCGCTTTGGTTGGTTTGGTCGCTGTCATGATCTTGACTTTCAATGGATGGCTTTGCGGCTTTGCGTTTCCGCGTCGTCTTGGTTGAATCACGGCGTATACCAGTATCAACCTTAACCACCATGGGCGGGGTGGCGGTGGTCGCCTCGCTGCGGGCGGCGGCGGCTTGGGCTTGCGGCTTGCCCCAGGCGCGATCCAGCAAGGCCTCAGCCGCCGCCAGCCGCGTTTTCTCGTCATTGCCACGCGCCGCCACCTCAGCCAGCGTCTCTAGGGCCAAACCGGTGTGGGTTTGCGCCATTTCCTTGAGCGGCTTTTTGCGCGTGGTTTTGGGTGGAGGCGTTGATTTCTTTGCTATGGGTTTTTTATCAGTGCTGCGGGCGCGTTTGTCCTGGCCCGCCTCAGGCGGTTTGGTTTGCTTGGGCATGATCAACCTTTATGGATATTGGGAATAAAGAGCCAAAAAAAGGGCTAAAGAAAGGGGCTAAAGAAAGAGCGAAAAAAGAGCGAAAAAAAGGGAGCGTCATTACCCGCCGAAATATCCGTGTAACGGATATTTCGGCGGGTAATCCCCCAGGAGGATTATTCCTTAAAATTCCTGGGGGATTACCCGACTCGGACTGCAAGCGGTAAACCGCTTGCAGTCCGGCGGGTAATGACGCTCCCTTTTTACTGCTCCCTTTTTACTGCTCTCTTTTCTCGCCGCCTGACGGCGGGTAGTGACGCTCCATGATAAAACGAAAAAACAAAAAACCCGCCCAGACAATGTCCGGCGGGTTACCGCGATGGGTGCAATCCTACAGATCGTGCGATGCGTCAATTTTATCCCACACAACCAAGGCAAAATCCCTTCGCCAAAGTCATCCGATCAGGGGTAAAACGCACAAATCACGACCTTATGATGTATCTTGTCAAAAGCTGGGGGGTTTGTCAAGCCGAAAATGCGAAAAAAATGAAAAAAGTGAAAAAATTTTTGGCCTAACTGAATTTTCCCAATGAATCCGCCATTTTTTCCATACCCGCCATACCCGCCATACCCGCCTGATGTGGAGGGCGACCATTCCCCCACCGGGCAATGACCTCGATAAATTCCTCGTGCCGCATGGGTTTGGCAAGATAATCATCGAAACCTTGTGCCAGCAACTGGCCGCGCAATTCGGCGTAAGCATGGGCGGTCAAAGCAATAATCGGCAACCCGTCATAATCGGCATTGCCACGAATCTGGCGCGTTGCCGCCTCGCCATCCAATTCGGGCATTTGCAAATCCATCAGCACCAAATCGAATTTGGTCAAATTCAAGGCCGCCAAGGCCTCGTTGCCATTATTGGCCGTGATCACGTGATGCCCCAGTTTTTGCAACATGGTTTGGACGACGGTTTGGTTGATCCAATTATCTTCGGCCAGCAACACGGTTAAATTTTTCTCTGGCAACATTTCCCCTGGCAATTTTTCCGGATTCTGATCTGGGGCCTGGACTCCCGCCCCGATCCGGGGCGCGTCGGGCGGCAACGCCAGGTCGCTGACCGCTGGGGTTGGTTTTAGGCCGGGCCTGGCGGGTGACGCGGACAAAGTGGGTTTCGCCACCGGCGATGCGGTCGATGCGGTCGAGGCGGTCGTCAGAACCGGGGCGAGGTTAGGCCTCGGTTTGGCATGATATTGCCGCCAAACCTGAAGAATCATGCGATTGCTCAAAGGCCGCGCCAAGGTCAGGTCATGTTCCACCGGCAACAAGGCGGTTTCCGGATCGATTTTGCCCGCCGCGACCAAACGCACCAATCCGCCGCCGCTCAACCGCCGCAACTGGTTTAGTTCATCCGCGCTTAAGGCCAGATTATCCTCAACCACCACCAAATAACCCGCCTGTCCCGCAACCGACGCGACTGCCGGTAATTTTTGCCGCCAATCGGCGGCAATCTCCACCTCATGCCAGGCCACGCGCAAATCCTGGGCGCAAGCTTGAAACAAACGGCGGGTGGCGGTAAAGGGCGATAATAAAATAATGCCCGAAGGGGGAGGCGCATCCTGCGACGCGGTGGTGAGGGCAAAAGTGGGGGCAAGAGTGGGGGCAAGGGTTGGGGTTGGGGTTGCAGGCAATGATACCGGCAATGAAAATCGAAAGACCGACCCCACCCCTTCGCACGAGGTACAACTAATGCTGCCGCCCATTAATTCAATTAATCTTTTGCTGATCGACAGGCCGAGGCCGGTGCCGCCATATTGACGCGTAATCGTACTATCGGCCTGGCTGAAACTTTGGAACAAATTGGCCTGGAATTGTTCCGCAATGCCAATCCCGGTATCGGCGATTTCGAACCATAACAATCCCATGACCTCGTCGCTTGGCGGAGTGGTTTCAACCAATTCCTTACTAAAACTCACGCGCAATTCGACGCTGCCTTTGTGGGTAAATTTGATGGCATTGCCCAATAATTGCGACAAAATCTGCGACAATCGAGCGGGATCGCCCGCGATCACCACATTTTTGCCTTCTTCGCATGGGGGTGTCGCTTGGCCCAAAATCTCCGGCGCCAGGTAACACGTGAAATCGAGGCCTTTTTCCTGGGCGGCGGTGGCGAAATTGCGCCAGGCCTCCTCAACCAAATCGCTCAGGGTGAATTTAACCTTTTGAATCACCAAGCCGCCGCGTTCTAAATTCGACACGTCAAAAATATCATTAATCACCAATAACAGCGACCGCGCCGAGCGTTCAATCAAATTCAGATAATGATGTTGTTGCCGGGTTAAATTGCTGTCGGCCAATAACGCCCCCACCCCGATAATACCATTTAAGGGGGTGCGGATTTCATGGCTCATATTATTCAAAAATTGGGTTTTAACTTGGTTGGCTTGGATGAGCATTTGGGCAAAGCGGGCTTCGCGGCGCAAGGAATGGCTGCCCATGCCGGCCATCACGAGCATGAGGGTTCTCATCGCCAAAGCGAACCCAATATAGGACATGCGGGCGGTATAATATCGTGAAAACAACCGCCGCTCTTCAATGCCGGTCAGGACATAAACACCAAAATCGGGCAAATATTCATAGATATACAGCCGGCTGAGCCCATCTTCGGGGCTTTTGCCGAACCAGGCCCCGCTTTTTGATTTGGCCATAGCCAGGAACAATTGTGATAAAGCAATCGACAGATCATAAGATTTTTCCGCATCGCGTGACCGCGCCAAAATCCGACCATCCAGACTGACCAGGCTCATGACCGATGCGGAATCTTGATCCATGTCATGGAAAACCTTGGCGAAATGTTCCGGATTCAGCGGCACTGGCCTTTTGACCGCATGGTCGGTCGGGGTGAGCCAGATAATCCATTGCCCTTCACTATCTTGTTCGGGCGGACTCAGTTGAAAATGAGGGGTCGCGGCGGGTTGAGTTGGTTGGGTTGGTTGGGTTGGTTGGGTTGGTTGGGTTGGTTGCGGTGGGTTGCTTGCCATGCCCGGCATATCGTCCATATGCCCCATGCCAGACATATCATGGATCATGGTCTTGGGATTGGTTTTGGCTTCGGAGTATGGCCTGGCGGCATCGTCAAGATTTGGCGTGGTTTCTGACCTTAACAACGCCGCCGCCGCCATCAAATTACGATTAACATATTCGCCAAAAGCCCGATTGAGATGAGTCACCGTATGTTTGGCTTCGTTGGCATCGCGGTTGTAATCATTGTCAATTAAATAAGCCACCGCCGCCCACATCAGCAACATCAACAAAAAAATCCTATTCCACACCCGATTCGACAATGCCACCAAGCGGCGCGGGTCAAGCGCGTCGATTTTGGGCTTGTGACTTGGGTCGGCTGGCCGAATCCCCCCCTTGACCCAAAAAATCATGGGTTGGGTGATCGCGCGGAAAAAGGGCAAAATAGGACGGAACAAATTATCCCCAGACTTTCGGTTATGGTAAGCATAACGCGAAAATCATTACGCATTTAAGTTAATTATTGGTTAGCGGCGGCAAGAGGCGGCAAGAGGAGTCGTCATTCCCCCACCTGCCATTACCAACTAAGCCGGGCCGCGACCTCGGCGGCAATCTGCGCCGCCAAAGTCATTTCCGGCAGGCAGGCATCCAGCACCACGCAACGCTCAGGCTCGGCGGCGGCAATGGCCAGATATTCTTGCCGCACCCGTTCATGGAAATCCGCCGCTAATTTTTCGTGCCGCGAGGGTGTCTCGCCGCGCGCCGCCGCCCGTTTGCGACTCCGCGCCAATCCCATCTCGACCGGCAGATCCAAGATAAAGGTTAAATCCGGAGGGGTAACGCCGATTTGCGCGGTCAATAAGGTGATAAATTGGCGATCCAGGCCGCGCCCCGCCACCTGGTACGCAAAAGTCGAATCGCTAAAGCGGTCGCACAACACGATCTGCCCGGCGGCCAAGGCCGGGGCCACCCGCGCCAGCCAATGTTCGCGCCGCGCCGCCATGAATAAAAACAACTCGCTGATCGCATCCAGGGTGAAATTTGCGTCCATTAACAAAGCGCGAATCGACTCCGCGCTGGCGATGCCGCCTGGCTCGCGCGTGACCAAATGGGGTTGGAATTTTTGCTGTAAAAAATCAGATAAATGGCTGATTTGCGAGGTTTTTCCCGCCCCATCGCCGCCTTCAAAACTGATAAAAAACGAACGTCGTACCATCAATTTTTTCATGGCGATTTCCGTTCGCTGGATAATTTGCCGGGTTCTGGCATTTTTATGAATTCGACCATCCGATACCAGGTTTGTTGCCACAGGCGGCTGAGAAAATTGGCGGAATCGACGGGACTGGCGGTCACCACCGGATAGGTAAATTCCTGGCCGCCGGGCAGGCGCAAGGTCAAATTGGCGACCTCGGCCCCGGCCGCCATCGGGGCGCGATAAGGCGCATGATAGCGGATCACCGAACTGATTTCGTCCCGGCTATTACGCGGCACCGTTACCTTGATCGGGCGCGAGACCGTGAGTCCAACCCGCGCCACATTGCCCAACCAAACCGGCACAAAATCAATCACCTGCCCCGCTTCGACCACGGTGATGTTATCAAATTCGCGGAACCCCCAATTTAAGATTTTTTGGCTTTCAATCGACAAAGCCTGTTTCGTGGCCAGGCCATTCACCACCAAAATCAACCGCCGCCCGTCACGCAGGGCCGAGGCGACCAAGCCATAGCCCGCCTTTTCGGTATGGCCGGTTTTTAAGCCATCCGCCCCGCTCTCGCTGACAAACAATAAAGGGTTACGGTTTTTTTGCGCTTGTTGGTTATAGGTAAATTCCGTCTCGCCAAAATAACGATAATATTGCGGATAATCATGAATAACGTGCCAGGCCAAAACCGCCAAATCCCGCGCCGTGGTGTAATGATCCTGGGTGGGATAGCCGGTGGCATTGGCAAAGCGGGTACCCATGAGGCCCAAATCAGTGGCTTTATTATTCATTAACGTAACAAATTGTTCAACCGATTGGGACAAACCCTCGGCGACGGCAATGGCGGCATCATTGCCGGATGTCACCACGATGCCGCGAAATAATTCTTCGATGCTGGGGCTGCCGCCGGGCTTTAGGTGCATGGTGGAGCCATCCGTGCCAGGCCCGCCTCTTTTCCAGGCATTTTGGCTGACGGTAAAGCGATCCTCTAATTTGACGCGCCCGTCTTGCAACTGTTCTTCGAGCAAATAGGCCGTCATGATTTTAGTCATGGAAGACGGAAACATCGGCGCGTCACCGGATTTTTCATATAACACGGCCCCGGTTTCATAATCCGCCAACACCGCATATTTGGCCGTGGTGCTAAGGGTCGGGTATGGTGCCGCGCCCGCTGCCGCCCCCGCCCATCCCGTCACCAGCGTCACGATGAACCCCACAACCGCCGCCGGTCTCACCCTTGTCCGCCCCCCTAATCGTCCAACTAGGTTTCGGATGCTCGCCTCGCCCCCCATTCTGATCTTCCTTTGCTGTGACATAATTTTGGGTCAACACGCGGTCATATTAGGCAAATTTTATGGTTATCGCAAGCGGCTTGCGGTAATTTTGACGCGATAAGAGATTAGGTTGTGTTACGAAAAAATTTGTTTTATGGTGCCTCGGTCAAGGGGACAGCGAGATATGAGCGATATATTAAAAGAAATCGAAGAAGATTTGCGGGCTGAACGCCTGCGGGTCTTGTGGCAGAAATACGGCAAATGGCTGATTGCGGCGGTGATCCTGGTCGTGTTGGCGGTCGTGGGTTTTGTTGCCTGGCGGCAATGGGACCTTGAGCAGCGTACGACCCAGCAAGCCGAATTGACCGCCGCCCTGCAATTGGCCGACCAGGGCAAACTTGAGGATGCGGCGGCGGCTTTGGCCAATTTATCCGCCCATGCGGTGCCGATTTACGGGGCTTTGGCCGATTTCAACCGCGCCGCGATTTTGCAAAATCAAGGCAAAATCCCGCAGGCCTTGACTTTATATGACACGATTACCGAACGCGGCGATTATCCGCCCGCCTTGCGCGATCAGGGGCGGTTATTCTCCGCCTGGCAGCGATTAAGCCTTGAAAAACCCGATAAAATCGAGCATCGTCTGAAACCGCTTTTGACCAACGATCATCCTTTGCGGTTTTCCGCCCGCGAAATTTTGGCGATGTCTTACCGCCTCGCCCGTGACCAGGATATGGCCAAGAAATTGCTGACCGCCAACCGGGATGATGCGGCGGCACCCGCCGCCCTGCGCGAGCGTATGGGACAATTCTTGGCCGTGCCGTGAGGGGCGTTGAGTTATGTCAAAAAGACTTATTCAGACTGACCTCCCCTTCCCGTAGGAAGGGGAGGTCAACGTGGATTTACTAATCTAGACCCCCCCTTCCTGCTTAGGAAGGGGGGGATAGAAAAGCTAGAATTTTTTGC
>JASGCR010000345.1 GCA_030054015.1 Candidatus Symbiobacter sp.
GTATCATGACAAAAAAACATCTTGCCAAAGGAGAGCCATCCACATATGCGAGCGGGCGTTTACGCCCGCGAAGCAATCCAGTAGCATCCTGAAATGGCTAGATTTTTCTGGATTGCTTCGCAGGCGTAAACGCCCGCTCGCAAATGCCATTTCCTGGATTCTGAGACTTGTTCAGACCTTCCCTAAATATTTTTGAGTATTTTATATGTCAGTATCCCCATCCGAATCTAAAATGACCCGACCACAGCCGCGCCCCTCGGTGCTGAAAATCTCGCCCTATATTGGCGGCGAGCGCGGGGTCGAGGGGAAAAAGCTCATTCGCCTGGCCTCGAACGAGAACACGCGCGGCCCGTCGCCCCGCGCCGTGGCGGCGTACCAAGCGCGGGCGGGTGAGTTGCATCGTTATCCCGATGGCGCGGCCAACGCCCTGCGGGCGGCGATTGGCGCGGTCTATCACCTCGAACCGGAGCGGCTGATTTGCGGCAATGGCTCGGATGAATTGCTGCATTTGCTTGCCCTGGCCTATGCCAGCGAGGGCGACGAAGTATTATACAGCCAGCATGGGTTTTTGGTTTATCCGATTGCCGCCCGCCTGGCCGGTGCGACCCCCATCATTGCCCGCGAGGAAAATCTCACCGCTTCGGTCGATTATATTTTGGCCGCCCTCTCGCCCAAAACCAAAATTATCTATCTCGCCAATCCCAATAATCCGACCGGTACCTATTTGCCCAAAACTGAGATCGCACGGTTGCATCGCGGTCTGCCGCCGCATGTGGTGTTGGTGCTGGATGCCGCCTATGCCGAATATGTCGACCAAGCCGATTATGACTCCGGCCTTGACCTGGCCCGCACCGCCGAAAATGTGGTGGTCACCCATACATTTTCGAAAATTTATGGTCTGGCTGGGTTGCGTTTGGGCTTTGCCTATGCCGCGCCGGCGGTGATTGATGCCCTGAACCGCATTCGCGGGCCGTTTAATATCAATGATGCCGCCAGCGCGGCCGGCATTGAAGCGGTGCAAGACCAGGCCTATCTTGCCCATATCCGCCAGGCCGTGGCCGCCACCCGCGCGGGATTTACGGCGCAATTGCGGCAATTGGGCCTGGTGCCGCGCCCCGCCATCGCCAATTTTCTGTTGGTCGATTTCACCTCTGACAGCCGCGCCAAAGCCGCCTTTGAGCACTTAAAACACCAGGGCATTTTAACGCGGTTGGTCACGTCTTATGGCCTGCCCAGCCATCTGCGCATCACTTTGGGTACCGACGAAGAAATGCACGAGGTGTCGCAATGTTTGGCGGATTTTGTGAGCCGCTTTGTCGATCAATCTTTGCACGAGTAAGCAGATGGAAAATCCCCCCCCCTTGGGACAGGTTGTGATTATTGGCTTTGGACTGATTGGCTCGTCTTTGGCGCGGGTGATTCGCGGCAAAAATTTGGCTTTTTCGCTGGTCGCCATCGACATAAGCCAAACCAACTTGGACGCAGCCAAATCGCTCAATTTGGCGGATGATTATCTTTATGGTGATTTTGCCCATGAATCGCCAATGAATGCGAAATTAGCCCAGGCCCTGGCGGGCGCTGATTTTATTGTTATCGCCACGCCCATGGGGGCGATTGACCAGGTCGTCGGTTGGGTCAAATTACACGCGAAGCAAACGGCCATCCTCACCGATGTCGGCTCGGTCAAAAGCCTGGTGGTAAAGGCGGTAAAGCAACACGGGTTGGAACGGCGTTTTGTCCCCGGCCACCCCATCGCCGGTACCGAGAATTCCGGCCCCGCCGCCGGTTTCGCCGAATTATTCCAGGGGCGGTGGTGCATTTTAACCCCCACCCTCGGGGTCACGGATGCCGATGCCCTCGCAAAAGTAAAATTTTTGTGGCAACAGGCGGGCAGCGCGGTCGAAATCATGACCGCCGCTCATCATGACCGCGTCTTGGCGATTACCTCGCATTTGCCGCATTTAATTGCCTATACCACCGTCGGCACCGCGACCCTGCTCGAAGAAGATGTGCAGGGCGAGGTGATCAAATATTCCGCCGGCGGGTTCCGCGATTTCACCCGCATTGCCGCCTCTGACCCCATTATGTGGCGGGATATTTTTCTCAACAACCCCGGCCCGGTGTTGGAAATGGTACAAAGGCTACAAGAAGAATTGGCTTTGCTGCAACGCGCCATTCGCAGTGGCGACGGTTCGGCCTTGGAATCATACTTCGCCCGCACCCGCGCCATCCGCCGCAAAATTATCGAAGCCAAACAGGCCTAAGTCGATTTAAGCTCTGACCACCCCTTCCTGCTTAGGGAAGGTCTGAATAAGTAGCAAAAGCCACTGACCTCCCCT
>JASGCR010000050.1:0-10095 GCA_030054015.1 Candidatus Symbiobacter sp.
GGTCGGGGGGGTTGGTGATGGTAAAAATCTGATCAGAATCAATATCTTGCACCAACCCCCCCAAGAAAAGCTTTGGCTCGCCTTCGCTCGCCAAGCTTTTCTATCCCCCCCTTCTAAAGAAGGGGGGGTAAAATGAGACTTAATCAGACCTTCCCTAAGGATGCTCTGATTAAGTCCCAAACTTGCCAAAAGAACGGCGCATTTGCGAGCGGGCGTTTACGCCCGCATCGCTTATCCAGAAAAATCTAGCAACTTCAAGATGCTACTGGATTGCTTCGCGGTTGCGATGCAACCGCTCGCAAATGCCAATTCTTTTGTTTCTGGGACTTGTTCGGAGTTTCCTAAAGAAGGGGGGTAAAATTAGACTTAATCAGCCCTTCCTTAAGCCAAAAAGAGGGGGAACATAAAGCCTAAATTCAAGGACGCGGGGGATAATTCTTGTAAAAATTACGCTTCCCCGGTTTGTGTGAATTGTTATGAGTTTTGCCCTTCCCTGGTTTTGGTGAATTCACGGAAGAATTCTCCTTCTTTGGCGGTGGCGCGGCCATTTTGAACAAAGACCGAGCGGCGGTGACATAATCACGTGAATATTTATATTCTATGCCGCCCTTGCCGCCGAGATGTTTTATCTTCTGACTGCCGCTCAGTTCAGTATCAAATTCATGCGAATCTGCGGTTCGGTTGATAAATTTAATTTCCAACCCCTCGCGCTTAAAAAGTTCATACAGCGAAAGCGTGATGGCATTCTTAAGCTTACGGTCATAAGCCATCATTTTCCGCGCGTGATTCACCCAATCCGAGAAATTGAATATTGTCACGTCACGCAACATATTAAGGTGCATGAAATTATTGCGGTATGATTTGGCGGCATTATAGTTACCCTTGTCGCCAAAATGCGATTGAAAGTCGGATTCGACCCGTTTTATGACGGCATTATTCGGGTATTTTTGACCGCTGACCAACGCCTTCACCGCCGCAACTATTTGTCCGGTTTTGAAATTTTCTAATGGATCTTCCCCAGATTTGAATTTTTCTAGGGGATCAGGGGTTAAAATATTCGCCAAATTCGTCTCGCCCTCCATCTCGGTCAAAGCCAAAAGGACAAAAATCTGATCACGTTCCCACAACCCGGCATAATCGGCCAGCCGCGCCAAGACTCGCATCAACAAACTATGCAACCGCAAATGATCGGTCAAACGCAGGCGTGACGCCAGTTTTTGATAATCCGAACGTTTGAGCATTAAGTCTTTATATTTATCATAAACATAGAAAGGTGTTTTCTTTTTCTGATCCTCCCATAACTCATGAAGTCTGTCCAATTCAGCTTGAACATTGGCGATATCGGCATGAATTTTATGATACCGATCAATTTCCTGGTCGGTAATTTTCGTGACCACATTATGGGTTTGCAAAAGATCAACGCCGCCAAAGCGCATAAATTCGCGGAGCCCCCGCGCCGGCACAATGTGGTCGACCGAATCATTGGCGTAAAGTTGCGTAAACGAATCTGGATTGGCGAAAAATACTTTTAAGCCCTTCAATCCCTCGATCTTTTCGCCGCCGCTAAAATTCACATCGTGCATATCCAAATAAAGTTCCATTACCCGCGCCAATTGGGCGAATAATTCATCGGCTGCTTTCTGTTCGGCTTCGGGGCTGGCCGCCGCGCCTTTTGCCACCAAAATATCCCATTTGCGCAATTGATGGAGCAATTCTGACACGGCACCCACCGGTACCAAATGCAGCAGAAAATACAAAGATTGTTGCCAGGGTTCGGCAGAGTTCGTCACCATGATGGTGGGTAAATCTTCGACAGCCGAGATTTTTTGCTTGGCGGGATTTTGCCAAATACTGTCGTTTAACAAAAATTCCAAATCATTTTCAAACAAAAACTTCAGAAATGCCTGACCAATCACATCGCATTTAAGATTATCAATATAGTCAGATTGATCTTTGGCTTTTTCACTGTCATGACCATAGACATTTTTTTGCACCGAAAATTGACTTGCCATCTCGGACGATAATTTCGCCAGAAATTTTTCAATCGTCAGGTTTTGGTCTTTTTGTAATTCAAGAAAAATATCGGAGGCATTGGATTGCACAAATTCCCGGTATTTTTCTTTGGGGTCATTTAAATCACGGGCGGCGGCGGTTGAACGATTAACCGCGTTTTCGATCCATTGGATTAAACGATTACGATCTGAATTTATCTGTAACCAATCGGCAAAGCGGCGTTTATAGACCAAACCCAAAATTTGATAGCGACAATTCAGGGCATCGTCGGCTTGCAAATTATCGTGATTGATTTTGGTTTTAAGCAAATCATCGAAACAGACCACCAGAGCAGCATTTTTGGCGCGTTTCAGCACGCGATTCAGCCGCGGTAAAGGAAAATCCACCGATTTCTTTTCAAGCAATATTCCGTAAAGATGATTAAGCCGTTCTTGGGTTAAATAAGATTCGGCTTTGATGGCAACCAAGGTTTCCTTTACCCTTTTACCATGTTTGGTAATGGCGTCTTGCCAAAATTCGTCCACAAGTTTTGCTATATTCTGGTCTTGCGGCAGGATATTTTGATTGGCGGTACCCTTCGTGATTACTTGCAAAAAGGCCGCGCGCCCTTTGAAGTGAAAGCCATTATTGCGGAGATGGGTCCAGGAATCCACCACCCATTCCATCAGGATTTTTTGCTGATCGGGTTTGGTGGGCAAATTGGCGGCAAATTCCTCACTGAAAAACCGTTTTGCGCCATTGGTGAATTTGCCATGATGGGCAAGACTGGCGAAATTGTTAAGATTTTGCGGAAACATGTTGTCAAAAAAGGTTTTACGACCCTCTTTGCCAAAAATATCCTTGCCGCTGTCATGATTCCCCCACAGACACAGCGAATGATTGGCCTGAATAGTCACCAACCGCCAGACCCGTACCAAGGCTTCGTTGCGTTTGATCTCGGCCTGACCTTGGGATGTCCAATAATGACTTTTTTTCAGTGTGTCATTATCAGGGATTTTGCCAAAATCAGAAGTACCCACGGTTTCGTAATAGATCACTTTGCCCATACGGTTAAGATAGCTGTAATCTAAATTACGCCGCTTGGCGGTGATTAAATTAAATAAAGCATCTTTATCTTTGGGCATCCGTTTTGCAAGGGCTTCTTTGCGAAGTTTTGGCTTGGCGGCAATGTCAAAAAGCTGTTTATAGAAATTTTTTACCGCTTCGTGGATAAGGAATAGTTGCGGTTTATCTTTTTTGCTCACGGATATTATCACGTCGCCAAAACATATGTCATAATGTTGGCGAATGATGGCGGCGGTGGACGTGGCATCTGTCGATGTGCCGTCAGGTGTTTTGGGGGCATTGGCATTGCCATAGCTTGGGAAGTAATCTGCTTTGTCTTTATTTTCGTCAAATGCTTGCCAAATTTTTTTGGCAATATCGCCCCCCTTATCGTTGTAAATTTCCCAATCATCGCGCAATATTTCAGGCAATAATGCGGCCTTGCTGGTTTTGCCAGAATTTAGGGCGATTGGGCCTGGTTTATCCCGATATTGGTGAATATTGGCTGCAATCGTCTTCAACACTGCCGCCAAGCGGTTTTTTTCAATATATTTTTGAATATTCTCCGCCGCCGCCGCAAACGCCGCGCAGTCCATTTTGCTTTCCTTGGGAAAGTAGATGGCAAAAAGACGACCTTGATATTTGGGCGGTTCGGGCGTTTTTTCGGGTTGATTTTTAGATCGATTTTTTGATTTATTTTTTGCTTGATTTTTGGGCGGAATCCAAAGTTTATCTTGGGAATCTTTTTGGGAATTCTTTAAGGCGTAATAAGGCTCAAGTTTAAGCTGAAATAAATCTTTCAATGGTTCTAATTTGGCATCTTTAGACAATAATTTCCAGCAAGCTTCCCCCAATAAACGGCGATATATCTTTTGTTCCGGCGTAGGAAAATTATTGCCTTTGGGCTTGGTAATGACTTTATCGATCATTGAAATCCAAGTTGCGATAATAAATTCCGGCTTTTCCTGCAATGTCGAAACGGAGTTTTTATCCTTTTCGCCCGTTGGCCGGTCATTTGATTTCGAAACGGAGTTTTGATCCTTTTCGCCCGTTGGCTGGTCATTTGATTTCGAAACGGAATTTTTATCCTTTTCGTCAATCGGACTGGTGAATTGCCGCACCAGTTTTTTCCCTTCTGCGGGTACTGGATTGATGGCGATGGTATGGCTGCGACCATAGGGTTTGATATAAAGCATGACAACTCCGCATGTTTGTAAAATGACCGTCCTCCTAATTGTTACTCATTGGTTTATGTATGTCAATTGCAAAAATACGCGTTTTTACCACCCCATAGGAAATATTATCCGCCAACCCTTGGCAACAAAGCAGGGACAAATTATATATAATCTCAGCCAATTAATTATGGAATTAATGACCAATCTGATATATTATTAAATTTATAATGACATAATTGGCGAAATTTTAATATTATGACTGTGAGTACCCCCATGACATCTTCCCATACGCCCGCAAAACCGAGCAAAACCGCCATTTATACCACGGGCTACCGCACTTATCATCGCAAATTTGAAGGCGGGTCGATTCTGGATGACAAATATGCCCATTATTTTCTCGAAGGATTCTGGCTCTTCGTCGCCACTCGAAAATGGCTGTATCAATTGGTCACCAGGATAATTGGCCTGGAAAAAATACGGGGCCAGGTCTTGATCCGGGCGCGGTTTTGCGAAGACCAGATCGCCGCCGCAACCCGCGAAAAACCCAGCCTTAAACAATGCGTCTTGGTGGGGGCGGGCTATGATACGGTGGCGATGCGCCTGGCATCACTGCCCATCACTTTTTTCGAGATTGACCGCCCGGCCATCCAGGCCCGCAAACAAGCCCTCATTGCCAAACATCGGCTTAAATCCCGCGCCCATTTTATCGCCAGTAATTTCGAAGCCAATGACCTGGCCGAGCGATTGCTGCAGGCGGGCTTTGATCCGGCGGAAAAATCGATCTTTACTTTTTTTGGCGTGACCTATTATCTTTCCCGCGACGAGATTCGCCAGGGCTTGCAATCGCTGCACAAAATTATGTCGCCGGAATCCTGTGTGTTGGTGGATTATGGACTAGACCTGGCGCGGCTTGATGCGGAAACCCAATCCTATATGCGCAAAATGCAGAAATTGGTCGCAAAATGCGGCGAACCCATCGTGAGTTTATTTACCCCCGAAGATTTCGCGCAATTGGCGCATGAGGCGGGCTATCGCGTCGCCAGCGAAGTCACCCCCGACGATATGAGGAAGAATTATCTGAAACAAACCCAAGTCCCGTTTAGCGGATTTTCCCATTTTGCCATATTGCAACCGCGATAAGGCACCGGGTTTGGTGCAAAGAAGGAAGGGCGTCATTACCCGCCGCACCGTTCGTACAGCGAACGGTGCGTTGTCGGGTAATCCCCCAGGGATTGAGGGAATAATACTCATGGGGGATTAACTTCTCACATTATCCGTAAACGGATAATAAAGTCACTGACCTCCCCTTTCCTGTTTAGGAAGGGGGTGTCATAAATCAGAAATCATTTGGAAACCGAGTATAGAATGAATAAAAAATCCCCCCCCGCTTTGAACATTACCGGCAAAAGCCGCGTCTTCGGCATTATCGCCGATCCCATCGGCCATGTACGCGGGCCCTCCATGTTTAACCCGTATTTTGCCGAACATGGACGAGACGCTGTGTTGGTGCCGTTTCACGTCTCGCCCCAGGATTTGCCGGATTTTTGGTATGGCATCCGAACATTGCGCAATTTTGGCGGGTTTTTAGTCACCATCCCGCATAAATTCCAAGCCGCCGAATTATGCGACACTCTGACCCCAATGGCCGAGCGCACCGGCGCGGTCAATATCGTCCGACTCAACGAAGATGGCGATACCACCGGCGCGATGTTTGACCAGGATGGCTTCGTGGCTGGCCTGGCCGAACGCCATTATGACCTGGCGGATAAACGCGTCTTGTTATTGGGGGCGGGCGGGGCCGCGACGGCCCTGGCGCATGGATTGGCGGCGGCGGGAGTCAAACGCCTCACCATCGCCAACCGCCATTATGACCGCGCCAAAACATTAGCCGAGAAATTAGCCGACAGCCTGGATAGCGGGCTTGAATCCGGCGGCGGCAAATTGGACGGCATTGACATTATGTCCGGCCCGCCCGTGACCCGCGACGTGGATTTGGTGGTCAATGCCACCGCGCTCGGCCTAAGCGACTCCGACCCCCTGCCCCTGGCCGAGGATCAATTGCGCCCCGGCCTTATGGTTGCCGATATTATTATGCAGCCCGCCGAGACCAAATTGCTCCGCACCGCCCGCGCCCGCGGGGCCGATGTGCATTATGGCGAACCCATGTTGCGCTGCCAATTACCCATGATGTTAAAATTTTGGGGATTGGAGGATGGGACGGCGTAATTAGGCTTGCTAAATTGTAAAAAACAGGTTAATTATGTCGGAATGTGACAGGTGTTTCTGTCAATGGCGTTTCACATCCTTTCGCTTGTACCATCAAGCGTTTTAAGAACTCTCAATCGGGGGCAACAATGAGCGATAAACCAAGTCAAGGCAGCAACAAAACCATCATTACGGTGGTGATTGCGGCTATTATTATTGTCGGTGGCTATTTCGGCCTACGCAGCGGTATGTTTGGCGGCGGCGGCAACAGCGACCATGTGCAAATCGGATTGGCGGGACCCTTTACCGGCCCCAATGCCACATTCGGCCAGCAATTCCGCAACGGCGCCAAATTGGCCATTGAAGACATCAATGCCAAAGGCGGGTTATTGGGCAAAAAAGTTGAGTTCGTCGAAGGCGACGATCAAAGCGATCCCAAACAAGCCGTGTCGGTCGCCAACCAATTCGTGTCCAAAAAAATCGGCTTAGTGGTCGGTCACTTCAATTCCGGCGCATCCATTCCGGCTTCGGATGTGTACAAAGAAGAAAAGATCGTGCAAATCTCGCCGGCTTCGACCAATCCCACCTATACGGATCGTGGCTATAAAAACACCTTCCGGGTGTGCGGTCGTGACGATTTCCAAGGCGTGGTGGCGGGCAAATTTTTGATCGATAACTTCAAAGGCAAAAATATCGCCATTTTGCACGACAAAACCGCCTATGGCCAGGGCTTAGCCGAACAAACCCAAAAAGCCTTTAATGCCGCCGGTGGCAAAGAAGTCTTGTTCGAAGCCATCACCCCCGGCGAAAAAGACTACACCGCTTTGGTCTCCAAATTAAAATCGCTCAAAGTTGCCGCGATTTATTTGGGCGGTTACCATCCCGAAGCCGGTTTGATTGTCCGTCAAGCGCGTGACAATAAATTAAACGCAGTGTTGATTAGCGGCGATGCTTTGGCGACCAAAGAATTCTCGCAAATCACCGGCCCGGCGGGCGAAGGCACGATTTTCACCTTTGAACCCGATTATCGCAATTTTGCCTCCGCCCAAGAATTGGTTGGTCGCTTCAAAACCGCGAATATCGACCCCGAAGGCTATACTTTGAACACCTATGCCTCGTTCCAAGTGTTGCAACAAGCAGTCGAAAAAGCCAAATCGACCAAAGGCGAAGATGTCGCCAACGCCATTCGTGGCGGCACCTTTGAAACCGTTTTGGGGTCACTCACCTTTGACGATAAAGGCGATATTGTGGATCCCAAATATGTCTTCTATGCCTTTGACAAAGACGGCAACTACGCCGAAATGAAATAGCGGCGCGGCAGCGTGCCGCCGCGGTCAGTTTTAGATCGCTGTCGTTACCAGAAATCCCCCCAATTCATTTTGGGGGGGCACCTGCGAGGTGCAGCGATCAGTGTTAGGTCACTGTCGTTATACTCGGTGTCCTTGAAAATTCGCCTTTATGACCCCCCTTCCTGCTTAGGGAAGGTCTGAATAAGTCATTTTAGATGTCATTCTGAACGTCGCCGCGCTTGTCTTTTGCGATAGCAAAAGACTTAGCAAGGCAAGTGAAGAATCCAGAAAAATTCAGAAAATTCAACGGTTTCTGGCTTTTCTGGATTCTGGTCAAGAAAAGTTACCCGCGCTTACGCGCGGACTTTTCTATCCTCAGAATGACACTCTTAGGACTTATTCGGACTTTCCTTAGGAAGGGGGGGTCATAAATCGGGATTCATTTGGAAACAGAGTATACAAGAAAATCCCCCCAATTTATTTTGGGGGGATTTTTTTGCACCCACGGGGTGCGGCAGCCTGTCCTCTGCCGCAAGACCAAAGAGCGTCAAAAAGAGTGCGTCATTACCCGCCGGACTGCTAGCGGCAAGCCGCTTGCAGTCCGAGAAGGAATATCCCCCAGGAATATTATTCTCCAATACTCCTGGGGCTTTCCCCCGACCAATGTCTTACGACATTGGCGGGGGACAGGCCCCGGCTCGTGATGCCCGTTGCACGGGCATCACGGCGGGTAATGACGCTCCTTTTTTTGGCAATAATACCCCTGGGAGATTACCCGACTCGAACCGCAAGCGGTTCGGCGGGTAATGACGCTCCCTCTTTTTTTCGCTCCCTTTTTTGACGCTCTTTTTTTCTGCGGCGGGTAATGACGCTCTCTTGTTGTTGTTCATGGGTGAGATTCATGGCAGCAAGCGGGTGCGGCGGCTTTGCAGCCGATCCGGGTCTTTAATGGCGAAATAAAAAAAGGCGACAAAAATTGCCAATAACAATGCCACAATAATGCCTAAAAATACCAATTTTGTCAATAAATCTGGTGCAAATAAAACGCAAATGGCTGAAACCGTAAAAATCGGAATACTTACCCAGATAAGCGGATTTAGCACTGTACGTGTGGTGATCTTGCGTACATAGCCCTGGCCACCAAATAAACCAAAAGGATTCACCATAAGGCATTCCCCAAATAAAATTAAGAAAAATCAATTTTTATGCAATGGGAATGGGGCTAACATCGCGGGCTTGGTTAATAAATTCCTTTATCTCCCCGTGGTTCTGCTCGATCATTTTATCAATTGGTTGTTGCAACCATTGCCAAAAACCCTTATCCATCAAGCCTTCGCGTTCATGAGCATCCAATTTATTAATAAACAAATTCCCGCCATCATTGACCAGGTCGGCATAGCGACTGGCCAGTTCATCGGCGGATTTCTTTGAATAAACCACCCATGTGGTATCGTTAAAACGATACCAACTCAATGCTTTATCCATGATGTTTTCTAATTTTTTATAGGCTAAGCCGTCACGACAATGAACAAAAACAATGTAAAAACTGCCATTTTCGTTTGTATTTATGTTTGTATCCATGACAAAATTCCTTCAAAGTGTTTCAGAAAGTTCGCTGGGATTAGCTTGAATTCTTTTTTGACTTTTATGCAATGTGGTCGCTTCAATGACCAGCAATTCTCCCTTACCACTTTGGGCAAAGTCTATTTCTTTCATCGAACGAATATGCTCTTCGGTGTGCAAACGATCAGGATTCTTAAAACACCAAAATAAATAGACCCCGACCACAGTGACGTTTAAGAATATCGCCAGGCCCAAAAAGCAATAGCGCACCACCACATCCGAACTAAAAACTATGGCTGGAACCAATGTGATCGTACCAATTCCATAAACCCAAAGCAAGGGCGTCATAATGGTCGAATATTTGAAATAATCCGTAAATGAACCAATGCGATTTTGTTTAAGGAATATCGGCATAAGCATCAATTTTCAGTCACAATTTCATTGGTTTGTGATCGGTAAATGTCGTTTTGGCGGAACCCGCCAATAATTTTGGCTCCCAGGGAGGGATTCGAACCCCCGACCAATCGGTTAACAGCCGATGGCTCTACCACTGAGCTACCTGGGAATGTTTTTTCAGTGCCGCCTTTATATACCACAAGAAAAATTTTTTTCAACAGGCAATTTGCAAGAAAATGACAAAAAAATCGATTTTTTTTGTCGGCCTCATCTGGTTAGTCGTCCGTGCAACGCTGCCCCACAAGATACGGAAAAACTGATCGCTCACCCCGTGGGTGCGGCATTCGCGCAGCCTTGCCCCACAAGATACGGAAAAACTGATCGCTCACCCCGTGGGTGCGGCATTCGCG
>JASGCR010000050.1:10195-10562 GCA_030054015.1 Candidatus Symbiobacter sp.
CAGCCTTGCCCCACAAGATACGGAAAAACTGAACGCAGCGGCACGTTGCCGCTGGAGGCCGGGACCGGAATCGAACCGACGTACAAGGCTTTGCAGGCCTCTGCATAACCACTCTGCCACCCGGCCGGGGGCGATATTACGCAATGTGACGCGAAATCGTCGCCAGATATAGCTTGTACCACCGCAAGGGTCAATGATATTAATTTAGCCCGCTTACCACCCCTCAATTGCGCAAATTGTTCAGGCCTTTTCCGCCGCGCCGACTAAAGAGCGTCATTACCCGCAGATTTTTGCCGCGAAGCGGCATAAATATGTCGGGTAATCCCCCAGGGGTATTATTTCCACAATACTCCTGGGGGATTACCCG
>JASGCR010000051.1 GCA_030054015.1 Candidatus Symbiobacter sp.
AAAATTCTAGCTTTTCTATCCCCCCCTTCCTAAGCAGGAAGGGGGGGTCAGAGATGTTTTTGTCTTATTCCGTGTTTCCTAAAGGAAAAAACCAACATGTCCCTTTCCCCCACCACCGATCCCATGCTGCTGCAAATCCAAGCCGCCGGGCAATCCATTTGGTCGGATGCGTTGTCGCGCGATGAAATCCGCTCTGGGCGATTGGCGGCGTTGATAGCGGCGGGAGTCACCGGGGTGACCAGCAATCCGGTGATATTTGAACAAGCCATATCCAAATCCAATGATTATGACGCGGATATTGCCGCAATCGTCAAAAAAGCACCCAATCTTACCCCCAAACAAATTTACGAAAGCCTGGCCGTCCAGGACATCCAGGAAGCCGCTGATTTGTTGGAACCGGTTTATAAAGCCACCCAAGGCAGAGACGGTTTTGTCAGTTTAGAAGTTGATCCGCATCTGGCCTATGACAGCCAAGCCACGGTAGAAGAAGCCCGCCGACTGTTCAAATGGATTAACCGCGGCAATGTTATGATAAAAATCCCCGCGAGTTCCGAGGGGATTTTTGCTTTGCGTCAATTGGCAGAGCCAAAGAACAACGATAAATTTATTAACATTAATATGACCTTGATTTTTAGTTTGGAACAATATCAAGCCATTTTCGATGCCTGGACAAGTGGAATCGGTAAATATCGGTTTGAGTACTCTGTATTCCTGCCCCAATGCGTCGCCAGTTTTTTTATGAGCCGCATCGACGTGTTGCTGGAAAAACATCTTGCCGAATTGGTGGCGGCCAATCGTTTGCTCCCATTTGAGGCCGAATATCTAACCCCGCCCCTCATGCCCAGTATGGCCTTAGCCGCCGCCGAACAAGCCTATGAAATATGGAAGAGTAACCAGGAAAAGGGCAACACCCCCCGCCTGCTCTGGGCAAGTACCGGCGTGAAAAACCCCGCCTGGCCTGATACTTATTACCTGGAAAATCTGATAGCGGCAAACACCATCAACACGGTTCCCCCCGCCGCCCTGGCCGCCATGCGTGATCATGGCCGGATCAAACCCACGCAACTTAATTTTGCACATTTGGCAAACAATAAGTGCTTGCAAGACCTCGCAAGACCTGGCATGACGCTGGAAAGATTGGGCGCGCGATTATTGCCCGATGGGATAAAGATTTTTACCGATGCGCAAGACCGGCTTTTGGCCGCCATCCAGGCCAAAGCCGCGAGCTTGAAACCGTAACCCACTCAAAGACCAGGCCCGTTCTATGCAAGATTACGCCAATTATTACAAAAGACAAGCCGCCGCCGCCGGTATCGAGTTGGTCGAAACCGGCATGGTGGTCGGATTGGGGTCGGGTTCTACATCCGAAATCATGATTGAACTTTTGGCCGAGCGGGTGAAACAAGAAGGCCTCGATATTGCCGCCATTGCCACCTCGGTCAAAAGTGCCAATTTAGCCGAGCAATTGGGGCTACGCTTGGTGACGTTTGATCAATATGTGTCGATTGACCTCACCCTTGATGGGGCGGATGAAATCCAGATTTCCCGTTTGGATTTGATCAAAGGCCTAGGCGCGGCATTGTGGCGCGAGAAAATCGTCGCCGCCTGTAGCGACCGCTTGGTGATTTTGGCCGATGAGAGCAAAATCGTGACATATTTGGGGCAAAAATCGCCGGTACCGGTCGAAGTCGCGCAATTTGGCTGGCAAACCACCCGCCACCATATTATGGAGTTGTTTGACGGGGCCGAGGCGGAACTCCGCCACAAATCGGGCAAAGCCTTGGTCACGGATGGCGGCAATTATATCCTCGATTGCCGCTTTGGCGAAATCACCGAACCCGAAGAATTGGACATGTTACTCACCACTTTGCCCGGCGTGGTGGTGACCGGGATTTTCTGCCGCTTTGCCGAACATGCAATTATTGCGGGCGAGGAGGGCGTACGCATGATTGAACCCATCGTCACCGATTACGACCAAAGCGATGCCGGTTTGGCCTAACGCGGCCATTTGCGCCGCTAAATCATCGCCATCCCGCCATTGACATTGATTGTTTCGCCGGTGATATAGCCCGCTTGGGCGCGGGCCAGGAACCAGGCCGCATCGGCGATTTCCTCTGGCGTACCCATCCGACCCGCCGGAACTTTTGCCAATAAGGCCTGCTGTTGCTGTTCGTTCAATTCACCGGTCATGGCGGTGGCAATAAAGCCCGGCGCAATGCAATTGACGGTGATATTGCGCGAGGCGACTTCGGCCGCCAGGGATTTGCTGAATCCAATCATGCCGGCTTTGCTGGCGGCGTAATTGGCCTGGCCCGGATTGCCGGTCAGACCCACCACCGAACTGATCGAGATAATCCGGCCATAGCGTTGCTTCATCATGCCGCGCAGCACCCCACGGGTCAGGCGAAAAGCGGCGGTGAGATTGACATCAATCACGCTTTGCCAATCTTCGTCTTTCATCCGCATCATCAATCCGTCGCGGGTGATGCCGGCATTATTCACCAAAATATCGATTTTTTGCAAGCGGCGTTCGGCATCGGCGATCAATCCGTCAATCGATGTGAGATCACCCAAATTGGCCGCCAAAACAAAAGCCCCATCGCCCAATTCAGCAGCCAATTGCTCCAGCGCGTTGCGCCGCGTGCCATGCAGCCCGACCAATGCCCCAGCCGCGTGAAATCTTTGCGCAATGGCGCGGCCTATGCCGCCGCTCGCGCCGGTGATGAGGGCGGATTTACCCGCCAGCGTCTTGTCCATGGTAATCCCTTGAAATTATGACAAAGTTTTCAACAAATCGGCGATGTCGGCGGGGGTACCCACCGAACGGGCGGTGATATTGGGGCCCAGTTTTTTGATCAAACCGGCCAAGACTTTGCCGGCCCCAATTTCCACCATTTCCTCGACGCCTTGGGCTGCCAGATATTCCATCGCTTCGCGCCAACGTACCCGCCCGGTCACTTGTTCGACCAATAATTTTTTGATGGTGGCGGCATCTTGCACCGGCAGGGCGGTCACATTGGCAATGAGCGGAACATCGGGCGCGTTCATGCAGGTTACAGCCAAGGCATCCGCCATCACTTCGGCGGCGGGGGACATCAGGGCGCAATGAAACGGCGCGCTCACGGTCAATTTAACCGCGCGTTTAATGCCCGACTGTTCGGCCAGCATCACCGCCTGGTCAATCGCCTGGGCATGACCGGACAGCACAAATTGCCCATTGCCATTGTCATTGGCGAGGCTGCAGACATTATTTTCGGGGAATTTGGCGGCGGCATCGCGGGCGATTTTCTCTGCCAGGTCAATCGTGGTCGGGAATAGGGCGGCCATCGCCCCCACTCCCGCCGCGACCGCTTGCTGCATCGCCCGTCCGCGTTGTTTCAACAATTTCGCGCAATCGGCCAGGGCGACGGCATTGGCTGCCGCCAAGGCACTATATTCACCCAGCGAATGGCCGGCAACATATCCCGCCCAGGCGGGTAATTTCTGGCCGGATTCGGATTCAATCACCCGCATCACCGCCATCGACACCGCCATCAATGCCGGTTGCGCATTTTCGGTGAGGGTGAGGGTGTCATTCGGCCCTTCCCACATAATCTGTGATAATTTTTGCCCCAGCGCATCGTCGATCTCGGCAAAGACATCGCGGGCGACGCGAAAATTATCCGCCAAATCGCGCCCCATGCCGACGGCCTGGCTGCCCTGGCCTGGGAAGAGAAAAGTTTTTTTCATTGGGGTGAGCATGATGATCTGCCTCTGACAATTTTTTCGTTGAGGCGAAGGGGGTGTTTAAGGAGAGTCTGAATAAGTCTTCGACCTCCCCTTCCCGTAGGGAGGGGAGGATAGAAACTCTATGCGACTGCGAACTGCGAGCAACGCGAAGCAGGAAGCAGGAGCATTAGAGTTTCTTGGTGGGGTTGGTGCTTTGTAGATCGTTAAAAGCCCAACCCCACCAAGAAAACCTAACGCTCGCCTACGGCTCGCTAAGGTTTTCTATCCTCCCCTCCCTACGGGAAGGGGAGGTCGTATGTGTATCTCGACTTATTTCAAACCTTCCCCAAATATTTTTGGCATTCCCCAGCCTTTGCCTCACCCCTTTCTATGAAGCATTTTTAGCGATTCGTCAATCTTTGGCTGCACTCAGGCTTTACGCTTAAACTTATCGACCAAATTGGGCAACGGCACCAACCGCATCAGCAACAACACCGCCAAAATACCGCCATAGACCAAGGGTTCAAATTTATCCGCCTTGGCCATCATGTAATAATGCACCGCACCGGCGAAGATCGCCACATAAACCGCGCGGTGCAATCTTTGCCAATTGCGCCCGCCCATCCATTTAATCATCCGGTTCCAGGACGTAATCGCAAGCGGAATCATAATCACAAACCCCGCCATGCCAAAAGTGATAAAGGGGCGTTTGATGATGGCTTTGACGATTTCGTCCCAGGCAAAGCCCTGATCGACCGCAATATAAATGAATAAATGCAGAGCGATATAGGCAAAGCCAAACAAGCCAATCATCCGCCGATATTGCGCCAATTTGTGCCATCCGGTCAGGCGACGCAGCGGCGTCACCGCCAAAGTCAGCAGCAAAATCCGATAACCCCAATCCCCCGTATAGCGAATGAGATATTCAATCGGATTCGCGCCAAAATCCTTGAAAAACAAGGCAAGAAACGGCAATAACAAGACCAGGAACAAGATGACTTTGCGGTAATTGATAGTTTTTATCCACGCCATCGATTTAACTCCCTTTTTTGGGCGCACGGCTCATTAAAAATATTTCGCCAAATCCATGCCGGTATAAAGGCTGGCCACCTGGTCGCCATAGCCATTAAACATCAAAGTCTTGCGGCGGGAAAATTCACCAATCCGCCGTTCGGTGGCTTGGCTCCAACGCGGGTGATCGACGGTGGGATTGACATTGGAATAAAACCCATATTCACGCGCGGCATAGCGATTCCAGGAAGACGGCGGCTCGGCATCGGTAAAGGAGATGCGAACGATTGATTTAATCCCCTTGAACCCATATTTCCACGGCACCACCAGGCGCAGCGGCGCACCATTTTGGCCGGGCAGGGTTTTGCCATACAAACCCACCGCCATAAGGGTGAGCGGATTTTTTGCCTCGTCCAGGCGCAGCCCCTCGACATAAGGCCATTGCAGGACTTTGTCGCCCAGGGCCGGCATTTGTTTGGCATCGGCGAGCGAGGTAAAGGCCACATATTTCGCCGAACCCATGGGTTTGGCGCGGTCAATCAATTTCGCCAGGGAAAATCCGACCCAGGGAATGACCATCGACCAACCCTCGACACAGCGCATCCGGTAGATCCGTTCTTCCAGCGGCGCAAATTTACGAATTTGATCAAGATCAAGGGTAAAGGGTTTTTCCACCATCCCATCAATGGCGAGCGTCCAGCTGGTGGGATTAAAATTCTTGGCGGTTTTTTGCGGGTCGGATTTATCGGTGCCGAATTCATAGAAATTATTGTAGGTGGTGACTTTGTCGTAATCGGTCGGTTTTTCGTCGGTTGACCAGGGCGATTTGGTGGTGGTCAATGGTTGCAGATTATCCAGCGCGGCGTGGGATGAGCGCGGGGTGATAAGACCACCCAGCCCCACGCCCACCGCCAATTGGGTCGATCGGGCCAGGAATTGGCGGCGATCCGCCTGCCAATTGGTGTAAATCGATTCCGGCGTTACCTCGGATGCGGGCAGGGTCGGAAGGTCGCTTGAGGGGTAATGTTTGTTCATGACCATATCTTATAATTTGTAAATTACAGCGTGGCAAGAAAAAACGAAACCAAATATTTTTTCGGGTATATTCGCTTATAAAATTGTATAAAAAGGTTAGAACTAATGTAAAAAAAGGGGGGCTTGACACGAAAAAAATAGGCATGGTAGAAAAATTTTAACCTTGAGAAAAATTAACCAAGTATTTGCGTTATGGGGGAAGTGATGATGCTTGATTCCGCGCCGCAACGCCGTTACGATAGCGGCGTATATGCTGCGAAACATCGAGGCAGAAGTGATCAGGCGGAAATTTGGCAAAACCCCAATAGGCCGCACGAAAAAATTGGCAAATGTCCAAATAACATGACAGAGGCTCAACGTCAAACTTTGTTGAACGAGGCGATTGAATATTTGAACCACAGGGCTTCGGGAAAAATTATTTTATATGTGGTGCATAATGGTGTAATCTATGCAGGGCGGATAACGAATAAGGAGCAAAATACATTTCATGGCTATCCTTATTGCGGGAATTTACCCAAAAATATTTACACAAAATTGAAAGCAATGGCGGAGCGCAAGGATTGCAGCGAAGGGTTCATCGAATGGGTACAGAACCATATTTCGATCAGTGGGTGAAAAGCGTTTACAAGGACATTTCGTCATGAATACAAAAAAACCTAACTTGGATGCCCGTGGGCGCATCGCATTTAAGATCGAATGGCAAGATAATGAAACGCCAGAAACTTGCCTGGTTAAATTTTCATGTTTTATCGAAGATGATGCGATATGGCCGATTCCTGTAAAATCTGATCAAAAGAATTTCGACCTATCGGAAGTCGGGGTGGAGATTTTTGCCTCGGATTTGTTGACGCATCTGGCCGATTTTTGGTCGGACATTATGATTAGCCAGACCAATCCTTTGTCTCGTTATGCCACACGGGTCAATCAAGCAGATATTTTGCGCCCCAGCCAATATCGTTCGTCATTGAGCAAATTAAAAAAATATTTGTCTGAAAAGGATTTTGACCGCATCGATAGGGCATATTTTGATTTTGAAAACAGCCATAATCTGTCACGGGCATTTGGTGGTATCTATCTCGACCAGCCTTTGTGGATTTTACGCCAAGGCGATGTATTTTTGGTTGATAATGGGGTCGAGTATGGCAATGTGCCGTTTTTGGTCGATTATAACCAAATGCGCCAAGAATTGGTAAAATTGGGTGACCAAATCGCTGAAAAATTGGAGCCTTATCATAATTATTCGGATAACGACTATGGGTGGATTGTCGAAGCTTGGCGGCAACGGGAGCGAGTCTCCTATGACAATATCCAGACAAAAAAGCAACCATTACAATGGACGGCATTTGCGCAGGGATTTTAATCCGAATCAAGTGAATGGAAGTCTTTCCCCGCCGAAAAAGTGAGCGAAAAAAAGGGAGCGAAAAAAAAGGGGCGTCATTACCCGCCGGACTGCAAGCGGATTGCCGCTTGCAGTCCGAGAAGGAATACCCCCCAGGCATTTTGGGGAATAAAACTCCTGGGGGATTACCCGACTCACAATATCCGTTGCACGGATATTGTGGCGGGTAATGACGCTCTCTCTTTTTACCGCTCTCTCTTTTTGACGCTCTCTTTTTTACCGCTCTTTGGCTGCGCGGCGGAAAATGACGCATCATTTAATCCTCGCCCCTACACCAATCCGGCAAAAAAATCATTGCCCTTATCATCCACGACAATAAAGGCGGGGAAATTGACCACCTCAATCTCCCACACCGCCTCCATGCCCAATTCGGGATATTCCAGTACTTTGACCGATTTGATCGCATCTTGGGCGAGACGTGCGGCCGGCCCGCCGATTGACCCCAAATAAAACCCGCCATGTTTTTTACAGGCCGCGGTCACGGCGGGGGAACGGTTGCCTTTAGCCAAAGTCACGAAACTGCCGCCCGCCGCCATAAATTGATCCATGAAACCATCCATGCGGCCGGCGGTGGTCGGGCCGAATGATCCGGAGGCATAGCCCGCCGGGGTTTTGGCCGGGCCGGCATAATAAATCAAATGATCGCGGCAATAAGACGGCATTCCCTGGCCGGATTCCAATCTGTCGCGGATTTTGGCGTGGGCCAGGTCACGCGCGACAATTAATTTGCCGCTTAAGGACAGGCGAGTTTTCACCGGATAAGCCGATAATTTACGGCGTATTTCCGCCATGGGTTGGTTGATGTCGATGGCCACCACATTGCCGCCCAGTTGTTCCTCCGTCACGGCGGGCAGGAACCTGGCCGGATCATGCTCCAATTCCTCGACAAACAAGCCGTCGCGGGTGATTTTGGCCTTGACCTGGCGGTCTGCCGAGCAGGATACGCCCAGGCCTATCGGCATCGAAGCCCCATGACGCGGCAGACGGATCACCCGCACATCATGGCAAAAATATTTGCCACCAAATTGCGCCCCAATGCCGTTTTTCTGTGCCAAATCGAGCAATTGCGCTTCCATATCAATGTCACGAAAGGCGGCGCCATCGCCCCCCCCCGTGGTCGGCAGCCCGTCCAAATAGCGCGTACTCGCCAATTTCACGGTTTTCAAAGTCATTTCCGCCGACAAACCGCCAATCACCACCGCCAAATGATATGGCGGGCAAGCCGATGTACCCAAACTGCGCATTTGCGCATCCAAAAAGGGCAGCAATTTCGCCGCCGATAACACGGACGGGGTTTGTTGATAGAAATAGGTTTTATTGGCCGAGCCTCCCCCCTTGGCCAGCATCAGAAAATGATATTCATCGCCTGGTTCGGCAAAAATATCGATTTGGGCGGGCAAATTGGTGGCGGTATTGACCTCGGCAAACATCGACACGGGCGATAATTGGCTGTAGCGCAAATTTTGCTCGGCATAGGTTTGCTTGATGCCTGTCGTCAAAGCCGCCTCATCATCGCCCTCTGACCACACATTCTGGCCTTTATGACCAATGACAATGGCGGTGCCGGTGTCCTGGCACATGGGCAACACGCCGCCCGCCGCAATGGCGGCATTTTTCAACAGATCAAGGGCGACAAAGCGGTCATTATCGGATGCTTCGGGGTCATCGAGGATTTTGGCTAATTGCGCCAAATGACCGGGACGCAAAAAAAACGCCATTTCGTAAAAAGCGGTGGCGGCCAGTTTGGTCAATCCCGCCGCCGCCACGCATAAAATTTTCTGGCCGCGAAATTGGTCGATGGCGGTGAAATCCCCGTCAAGGCGGCGATAGGGCGTGGTATCCTGGGCCAGGTGAAACATTTTTGCTCGCTATTTCTTACGGTTTTTGCCGGGAAACGCAACGACATTGCCTTCATTGCTGGGCGGTTTGCTCCCGCCAGGCGTCCCGCCAGGCATCCCACTGGGGCCGTCACTTTTCGGCGGCGCGGCAATGGGCGGCGGCGATGACGGGGCGGGCGAATCGGATTTGGTGGGGCTGCGTTTGCGGGCGGATTTTTCGCCAAAGGGAAGCGTCAGAATGGTTGCGCCTTCTCCCGCTTTGGCGGTGCCATTCTTTGCGCCATCGCTGCCCTTGGGTGCTGTCAGCGATTCCAAGGCCCTGGCCGCCGCATCCGACAAGGCGGCACTGATCTCGGTCTGCAGGGAAAAACGCAAGCCAAATTCACGCGACGGATCGGCGAAACTAATCATGGCGGCATAGGGAATGGTGAGAACGTACGGCTCGCCCCCAAAGCTTAGGGTCACCGAGAAATCCGTCTCGCGCACCGTCAAATCCCAAAATTGATGCTGCAACACAATCGTCATTTCATGGGGAAAACGCTCACGCAGAAAATTGGGCATCGAAACCCCAGCCTGTTCGGTGCTGAAATTCACGTAATAATGCGAATCGCCCACCAACCCGTGTTTGGCGACTTGGCGCAACACCTCACGCACCACCCCCATCAAGGCGGCTTCCACCAATTGTTCGTAATTAATTTCGTTATTCTTGGGTTTCATGAAACGATCTCGTTAAATTGGGTACAGGTTTGCGCAAAGCCAGGGGATAAAATTATATTCTTTTATTATAGCGCAACTGTCTGGCAAAGGTAAAGCCAGAAACGATACAACCGCTGGCGGATGCGGGGGCATAAAAAAGGGTGCGTCATTCCCCGCTTAAAAAGCGAGCGTCAAAAAGGGGGGCGGCAAAAGGGGGGCGGCAAAAGGGGGGCGGCAAAAAGCGAGCGTCAAAAAGCGAGTGTCAAAAAGGGGGGCGGCAAAAAGGGAGCGTCAAAAAGCGAGCGTCAAAAAGCGAGCGTCAAAAAAGGGGAGCGGAAAAAAAAGGGGAGCGTCATTACCCGACTCAAAATATCCGTGGTTACACGGATATTTTGAGTCGGGTAATCCCCCAGGAGTATTGTTCCCTAAACTCCTGGGAGATTACCCGACTCGCGCTGTCCGTTATTCACGGACAGCGCGGCGGGTAATGACGACTCTTCTTGCCGTTACCCAACTCTAAAGAGTGTCAAAAAAGGGAGCGTCATTCCTCGCTTAAAAAGCGAGCGTCAAAAAGGGTGCGTCATTACCCGCTTAAAGTACGAGCGTCAAAAAAGGGGAGCGGAAAAAAAGGGAGCGTCATTACCCGCCAAAATATCCGTGGTTACACGGATATTTTGAGTCGGGTAATCCCCCAGGAGTATTATTCCCAAAAACTCATAGGTAATGACGCTCTTTTTTTGTTTTCTCGACTTAATCATACCCTCCTCAAGGAAGGTCTGAACAAGTCGAAAAGTTATTTACCCCCCCTTCTAAAGGATAGTCTGAATAAGTCGAGAAAATCTCTGACCCCCCCTTCCTGATTAGGAA
>JASGCR010000052.1 GCA_030054015.1 Candidatus Symbiobacter sp.
CTGGGGGATTACCCGACTCGGACAGCAAGCGGATACCCGCTTGCTGTCCGGCGGGTAATGACGCCCTTACTTCTACCCCTTACTTCTACCCCCTTACTTCTACTCTCTTCCTTCTACCTTCTTTCTTCTTTCTTCTTTCTTCTTACTTCTTTCTTCTAACTCCTAGGCTTCGGTCACATCGGCCAGATAATCGTCAATTTGCTTTTTAAGCAAATGGGCTTGCTGGTTGAGTTCCTGCGACGAATTAAGCACTTGCGATGCCGCCGAACTGGTTTGGGCGACCACCGTATTGACTTCTTGGATATTGCTGGACACTTTGAGCGTCCCGCGCGCCACATGCTCGACCGATTGGGCAATATCCACCGTCGACATTTCCTCGCGCTGAATCGAGAGCTGAATTTCATCGGCGATTTGATTGATCCGACCAATCGTGCCAGCGATGCGTTCAATCGTACTCACGACAATGCCGGTGGCGGATTGCATGGTATTGACCTGGTTCGAAATTTCATCGGTGGCCTGGGCGGTTTGACTGGCCAGAGATTTCACTTCGCCCGCCACCACCGCGAATCCGCGTCCGGCATCGCCCGCACGGGCGGCCTCGATCGTGGCGTTGAGCGCCAATAAATTGGTTTGTGACGCAATCGAATTAATCAATCCCACGATATTGCCAATTTTATTGGCGGCATCGGATAAATTATTGATCAGTTCGATGCTTTCATTGGCTTCATTGACGGCAATTTTGGTCGTTTGTTGCGAGGTTTCGACCTGGCTGCCAATTTGTTGCAAAGCCATGACCAAGCCTTTGCTGGATGTGGCGACCGAATTAATATTTTTAGAAATTTCCTCCGCCGCCGAGACCACCAACGAAGAGCGTTGCGAGGCGATGCCCGCCGCCTCCGCCATTGATTGGGCGGTCACGTTCAATTCTTCCGAAGCCCCGGCGAATACTTGCAAGGATTCGCGGGTTAATTGTTCGAATTCACGATTCAGCATAATCAATGCTTCGGCGCGTTGTTCTTCTTTTTTATTATGGATTCGTTTTTCTTCGAGCAAATGTTCGCGTTCGATCAAATTTTTTTGGAATTTGAGCAAAGCATTGTTCATTTTGCCGACTTCGTCCCGCCGATGTAAATCAGGCAAACTCAGCGAAATGTCGCCATTGGCAAATTTTTCCATCGCATCTGTGACCATCGATATGGGCTGGCCCACCGATTTTATAATAAATAATAGAAAGATGCAGGCCGCAATCGCCCCCAAAATCCCCAATATGATGCCGCCGGTAATTTTTGACCAAGATGCATTTAACCGTTTTTCAAGGCCTTTTTCCATATAAATAGTTACTGAATTCCCCAAACTTTGCAGAATGGTCATAATGGGTTTTAGTTGGAAACTATCGCCTGATTCTTTTTCATAAGACATTTTCACTTGGATTTTGAAGATATTGCTTTGTAAATCTTTGTGAACTTGTGAGAATGATTTAGCCAAATTGGCATCATCAAGGTAATCTTTGGCAGATTTGATGTCTGTAAAGGCTTGATCAACATCGATAGAAAATTTTTCGATGGCCTTAAGTACTTGGTCATTTTTTACTTGATTTTTCAAGGCATCATCATAGACGACCATGACATCATGGGCCGAATTAATCACGTTGGGAATATTATAAGAAATAATTTCGGCGGCGTAATTGGTGCCAATTTCGGGGTCTAAATTAATATTACTGGCATCTTTGACGCGTTCAATTTCGTCGAGAATAATACGAATGCGCTCGATGCGGGAGGATTGATAGGCCGCCACGTCAAAATCCGGCAGGTTAAATAAATGTTTTATGGATTTGCGCTGCTCCATCAAGTTTTCAAATTTTTTATCATTTTCATTGGTAATTGATTGGTACAGCAAACCAATATATTTTACCGCCACAATTTCGTTTTGCCAAAAGTTAATGCGGGCTTTAATTTCGCTGATTAACAGAAACGAAACGATAAATAAAGGGATGAATAATGCGAATACACAAAAAACAAACTTTGATCTTAAAGACAAATCGTTAAATATACGCAGCATGACTGATATCCCATAACCTAAACGCGACCAAACTTATTGCGAAGGGTTGAAATATATCATAGAACTCAGTTTCATTATATGTGTATTTTAATTCAATCCTACAATTTGCTTGAGTGATCGGTTTGAATATTTGCTTTTACTTAGAAAGCATCTTTTAAGGCAAATAATAAATTTAGATGACTCATCGCCAAGAATCCGCTAAATTCCCGATTTTGCCGAATGGGGCAAGTTGGAACCAAAATGCTAACGATCAATGCCATCGATTACCGCGTGGGCGGGCGGGTCTTATTCGCGGGGGCTTCGGCCCAAATCGAAACCGGCCACAAAGTCGGATTAATTGGCCGCAATGGGGTGGGCAAGACCACGTTATTCCGCATGATTAGCGGCGAAATCGAACCCGATCGCGGCGAAATTTCATTGCCCCGCCACATGCGGTTGGGCTTGGTGGCCCAGGAAACCCCGGGCGGCAATATCACCCCGCACGACATGGTTCTGGCATCCGACATTAATCGGCAAAATTTATTGGCTAAATTAGACCAAGCTGCCGCCCATAATCCCGAACATTTAGCCGAAATCGAAGCGGAATTATTGGACATTGATGCCGCAACCGCCCCGTCCCGCGCCGCCATTATTCTGGCCGGATTGGGTTTTGACGAAACCCAGCAACACCAACCCATGCAAAGTTTTTCCGGCGGTTGGCGGATGCGGGTGGCCTTGGCGGCTTGCCTGTTTTCCAATCCGGATGTGTTGCTGTTGGATGAGCCCACCAACCATCTTGATCTTGAGGCGGCGATTTGGCTCGAAGGATTTTTGCAAAATTGGCGGGGAACTTTGTTGGTGATCTCGCATGACCGCGATTTCCTTAACAATGTCACCCAATCTTGTTTGCATATCGAAGGGAATAAATTGACGCTGTATCGCGGCAATTATGACCGGTTTGAACGCACCCGCGCCGAACGCATCGCCCTGACCGAGGCGCAACGCGCCAAACAAATCGCGCAGCGCGAGCATATGATGGAATTTGTCAATCGCTTTCGCGCCCAGGCCACCAAAGCCCGCCAGGCCCAGTCGCGGCTCAAAGCCATCGAGAAATTATCGCCTATCGCCGCCATGATCCGCGACCCCGAAATGGTGTTTAATTTCCCCGAACCCAAAGAATTGGCTCCGCCCATCATCACGATTGATGATGCATCGGTGGGGTATGACGGAAGGCCTATCCTTAAAAAATTGAATCTGCGGATTGATCCCGAAGACCGCATCGCCCTGGTCGGAGCCAATGGCAATGGCAAAACCACATTGGCCCGCATGATTGGCGGATTTCTGGCCCCCATGAGCGGCACCCGCCTGGCCACGCGGCGGTTAAAGGTTGGTTATTTCGCGCAGCACCAGGTCGAAGAATTAAACCCCGATCAAACCGCATTGCAACATTTGGCGAAATTGGTGCCGGATTGGAATGAATCCGCTTTGCGCGGCTATTTGGGGCGGTTTGGCTTTGGCGGCGAATTGGCTTTGTCGAAAATTGGCGTATTATCCGGCGGCGAAAAAGCGCGTCTCACCCTGGCTTTGATTACCCAGGACGCGCCGCATGTCTTGATTTTGGACGAACCGACCAACCATTTGGACATTGATGCCCGCGCCGCCCTGATCGAGGCTTTGACCGAATATAAAGGCGTGGTGATCATCGTGAGCCATGACCGCCATTTGGTCGAACATGTGGCGGATGAATTATGGCTGGTCGAAGGCGGCACGGTCGAGCGTTTGTCGGGCGATCTGGCGTCATACCGTCAATCTTTGTTGCGCGGTTCGGGGGGTAAATCGAGCAAAGCCGATAAAAACGATAAAAAATCGGCGAAAAATGCAGCCTCGGTTCCCCAAGCCAAACCTAACAGCGCGGCCGGACAAGAATCGGCTAACCCAGGGCCGGGCGGGATCAGCGAGGTAAAAAAACGCCTGCCGCCCTCGCATTTACAAAAAAATTTGCGCGAGACCGAGTTTCAGCTGGATCGCATCACCGCCGCCATTGCCAAGATCGACCAAAAATTGGCCGACCCGAATTTGTACGAGGATAAGCATAAATCGCGCGATCTGGCGATGGAACGACAAAAACTTTCCCAGCAATTGGCCGAGACCGAGGCCGCATGGCAGAAAATTTCCGAGATGATGGCGAGGTGAGGGGGGATTTATGACATTGATGGCGGCGTTTCGTTACGCCGCATAATGATTATTCGTCCGCATCATCTTCGTCATCGTCCTGGGGAATTTCGTCACTGCGCTCGCCGCCGGTAAGGCCAGGCTCGCGTCCCAACATTTCGCGGATCGATTTAATTGACGGCAAGTCAAGGGCGGCACAAAGCGCATCATCAATCCGCGCCCGATTAACGTCAAAATGCAATTGCGCCAAGGGTAATAAAGGTTCGGTGCATAATTCGTCATAGGCGGCGGCGAGGGCGGTTAATTGGCCTTCCGACAAGGCCCGCACATCCAAAACCGGCATCGCCTGCCATGCCGGTTGTTTCATCTGAACCCAGGCCAAATGAGTCACAACGCGATGAGAATAATAAGACAAAACACCAAAACTAGAGTTAAGCCATAATGTCAAAGCTTTTTCTTGATTCAAAGTTAAGTTTTTTGGCTTAAATTCCCACCATACATTTCCTAATAAATCCCCACTAAAACGCGCGGCGATAATCTTTTGGGTATTTGTTCTCATCCTTTCAGCTAATAAAATATTGCCCGCCCGTTTCCATAAATGCGCCCCATAATCGGGGCCACGTGGCGAATCCTGCCAGGGACGCAGATAGGTATTGGGTTTTTGCTGCATCGTTGTGACCGTTTTCGAGTCATGCCCCCAAAATCCGGCATAGGGCGTCCAATTGTACGTAGATAATTTAAACCCATCTTGCAATCGGCGGCGATCCGGCCCCAATTTCCCCAATGCGTCAAGGCGGCATAATTTCAGGGAAATTTTATTTTTTAATTCAGGCAAATGAAGAAAACCGCGCTCCAAATGCCAGGCACAACGTAGCAAATCGGTCTGGGAAAACAAGGCACCCAACCAATTCTGATCGCCAACGGTTGGCGGCAAGGCCATAATTTCGGCTTGTTTAACTTTTTGCAACGAGATAACTTCGGTTATATTATTGCCATCAATCGATGCAATATTCTCTAAACGACAAATGGCCAAGGCCAAATGCAACGCCTCATGAGTCGATAAAGGATTGACCCATAAATTAACAAATTTCGTGTCGCCCGGATTTTCGCGTAATCTTAATTTGCGGGCAACAAACATTACCTCGGATAAATCGGTATTTTCCGAAAAATTTTGGCGGTTGGGATCGTGGCTGGTAATGACCATTTCAAGGTGATATTTTAACGCCAACATTTTGCGATTTTCGCGCCAGGCTTCCCCGGATGCCAGAGCGAGGGGTAAAATGAAAGCCAATTTTCCGCCAGGTTTCAAATATTGGTCGGCCAAAGCCATAAAGACACTGCCTAAACCGGCAATCGAACTGGCTGACATAATTTTGATGCGTTCAGAAAGTTCCCTTTGCATGATTTTGCGTTGATCGGCGGGCATTGAGCCGAATAATAAATTGACCAAACCGCTGCTGCGGACAAAAGGCGGATTCATCACGCATAAATCGATTTTGGGTAAATTTGCCTTAACGATTTTCTTTTCGCCTATGCTTGTTTGTATCGTTACCATTTCGGAACGATCCAAGGCCATTTGGGTGAAGACTTCGCCTTGACCTTGCAGATTTATTTTATCGATGAAATCGAGGCTACCAAGGCGGGCTTGATCATTTTCAACTCCCATCGGCATAACAAATAGGTTCATTTTCTTAAACGTCACTTCTGGGGCAAGCATGGCCAGCGTAGAGGCCGTCAAATGCACCGCGGTGGGTAAAATATCGTAACCGCGCAGAATTGATTCCATTAACACATGGTGCAATTCATTCAAATCATGGGGCGTGGTGCCGCCATGACTAATGCGGGCGCGGATATATTCATCGGTTAAGGCTTGGGATGCCGCCATTAATAAAGTACCAGTGCCGCAGGCCAAATCGACAACGTTAAATTGTTCCAATTGTTTTGGATCTGAAAAATTAATATCCCAATTTTCGGTAAATGAAAGTTTTAACAACAAAGTTGCGGCGGGACTTGAGGTAAAATATGCCCCAATATATTTTGCGGTATTTAACAACCAATGGTAAATACGTCCCATTAAATCATGGCGTAATGCTGCGCGTTTGTTGCAAATATTTATAACTTCTTCCGCTAATATTTTTATGGCGTTATTCGCTGCATTATCGGCCGGGTATTCAATAATCGCTTGTTCGGCCAATTGGAAAATTGGAATGTAATTAATCTCATTCCAAATGTAATTCCAATATTTGGTTATCTCAGTACACGGATTCGATTCTGAATTTTCTGAAAAAAAACGCTCAATAGGTTTGATTTTGGGATTCGTTTTTGACAATTGCTGTTGAAATATCAACGCATTTGATAAAATCAACGCCGCGATATGTGCTGCCGTCGAGCGACGTAATCTTTCTTGTTCCAAGTTTTCATTTTTGCCTATCGGGATGCCCAATATATGTGAAAGACTATCACGCGAATTTCCATTCCATTGTAAAGCCACAACGTCTAATTTTTCATGCAACGAACGGGCAGTGCGTTCAATAAAATCGTTATCCGCCAAATCTTGTTGGACTCGGCGCAAACTGGTTAATAATTCAGAATAATTCCCCTCGAACCATTGTTCATTTTCGGTTAATTCAGTTAAAATACAATATATAAGCCTTGCTTTTTTAAGTTCATTGGCAATTTCTCTGGTTTCTATATCTCGTAAATTTGTTTCAGGATAAATAACCGCTACTGACATTTGGGCAATGCCATTTTCTAATCTTTTTTTTGCATCATTGAGGACGATGTTTTTTGCCGACGGCACATCCTCATATTTCCCCTCAATCATAACGCGGAGGCCACGGAGATAGAACAACACGTCGGGGCGGGCTTTCCCGTCGTTAATGATGGTTTCGGCATTGGCATCAACCCCGCCCTCGCACAGCAACAAAGCAAGGTGGACATTGATTACTTCTTCACGACGGCGAGCAGCGGCGTTCATGGCAATTCCAATTTTAGAGATCGTAACGGTTGACAAAATCAATTATGCCAGAAATTCGTTCTTATTATTTTCTAATTTTTTTTGCATCCCTTGTCAAGCCTGCCATTTCATTTACGCATCCCCCAAAATCCTTAGCAATTGCGGTTTGGCGGTCATGGCGGGCAGGGCGGATACCGCCGTGACAACCCCGCGCATTTGCCCCTCGCGGCAGGGATGGGTGGTCAAAACCACCGGCACGGATTCGCCGGGATGGTGGCGATGTTGGGTGACGGTTTCCAATGACACGCCGTGATCGCGCAATGCGCTGGCGATGTCGGCTATGACGCCTGGCTGATCGCGCACGGTCAGGCGCAAATACCAGGCCCCGACATAGTCTTGGGGGGGGATAATGGGGGGATGGTTTAATTCCGCCACCCGCACCCCGAATAAGGGACGCGCCGATTCCAACCCCCCATTAACCAAGCCCAGGCGGGCGAAATCGACCACATCAGACAACACGGCGGATGCGGTGGGTTCCGCCCCGGCGCCGCGCCCTTGGTAAAATGACATGCCGACTTCGTCGCCCCTCACCAACACCGCATTCAACACCCCATCGACCGAGGCAATCGGCATGTTTTCCGGCACCAAAGCCGGCAAGACCCGCAAACTAATCCCGTCATCGGATGCTCCCCCTGGGGCGGCGCGTTCGGCCAGCCCCAATAATTTTAGGCGGAAACCCAATTCCTCGGCATATTGGCAATCAAGCTTGGTCAGATTGCGGATGCCCTCAACCGCCAGGGCATTTAAGTTCGGGGCCATGCCAAACGCCATCGCCGCCAAAAGGCATAATTTATGGGCACTGTCGGTGCCATCAATATCGAAACTGGGATCGGATTCGGCATAGCCCAAATTCTGGGCTTCTTTTAATATTTCCGGGAAATCGATGCCACGGCTGCGCATGGCCGATAAAATATAATTACAAGTGCCGTTTAATATGCCGATCACGCTGGTGATGCGGTTGGCGACCAGGCCTTCGCGCAAAGCTTTGATGATCGGAATACCGCCCGCCACGGCGGCTTCACAGCCTATGGCGGTGTGATGTTGTTCCGCCAATTGCGCCAGGGCCACCCCATGCGTCGCCAATAAGGCTTTGTTGGCGGTGACAAAGGGCAGGCCGCGGCGCAAGGTTTGTTCCGCCACCGCCAGGGCGATGCCACCGGCTCCGCCAATCACCTCAATCACCCCATCGATATCGGCACGCGCGACCATTTCCGTCGCATCCGACCAATATCGCGGCGGGCGTGATGGGTCAAGCGAATGCTCAGCCAACATGCCCATCGCTTTGGCTTGGTCGCGGGCGGCAATATCGGTGATCACGATGGCGCGCCCCGCCCGCGCCGCGATGAGGTCACGGTTGCGGTGCAGCAATTTCGCCACCCCACCGCCCACCACCCCAAGACCCGCCAAGGCAATACGAAAGGGCGGAGATGTGTCATTTTTGCTCATAATTTTTCTCGTCTGCGGTAAAATTTTGCCATTTCTGACGAATAATGGTTTGCGGCACCCGGTTAATGGTCATGAAAATACGACCAATATACTCGCCCACAATCCCCAACATCAAGAGCTGTACCCCCGCCAGGCAAAATATCGCCAAAGCCAGCGAACTCCAACCCAAAGGCGGCTCGCCCAATAATTTTTCGACCATGATCATTGCCATCCCGATCACCCCCACCAGGCTGGCGACAAATCCGGCCAAACTTGCCAGTCGCAATGGCATGATCGAAAAATTAAGCGCCATAGCCAACCACACCCGCAATAACCGCCGCAAATTGTAATTGCTCGTCCCATGTTGGCGGGGATGGTGTTTAACCTTAATCTGGCCGATTCGGCGGGTGGTTTGCATGATCAAGCCGTCTTGATGCGCAAACGGGCCATCATATTGCGTGATTTGCGCGACAATAAAGCGATTCATGCAGCGAAAGCTTGAAAAATAAAGATTTTTGGGCGCGCCCAGCAATCGCCCCGCCATCCAATTATGGAATTTGCTGCCCCAATTGCGCCAAGCCGCATGATGTTTGACATCATAATGGGTATAAACCACGTCAAAATCCTGGTCGCGGCAATAGGCAAAGAGTTTAAGCACTTCTTCGGGCGGATTTTGCAGATCATCATCCATGGTAATGACATAATCGCCGCGCGCGGCGCGAAGCCCCGCCATCACCGCATTATATTCACCAAAATTACGCGATAAATCCAATAAAATCAAGGGGATTGTCGCGGTTTTTAACAGATTTTGGCACACACCAAGCGACTCATCCGGACTCGCATCATTGACCAAAACCACCTCGATGCCGCCAGGTGCCGGTGGCGGCAGAGCGGCAATGGCTTCAACCAAAATGCCGATGCTGGCGGCTCCATTATAAACCGGCACCACGATTGACAGAGTCGGGCGGTCGGTCGGACGCAACGACGCAGGCTTTGCGCCATCGGGGTTTAAATAAACATCGTTATTTGAATATTGCATTATCTTACCAATTATTTTCGTGCGGTTTGGCAGTTTGGTCGCAATGAGCATTGATCCATCTGAGATAATTTTGCCAATTGCGTATATAATCATTTTCGTCATAGATCAAATCGCATAATACCAACAATAAATCACCCGCATTTTGATATATTTGCTCGCCCCATACGCCTGGCGGAATATACAGGGCTTGATTGGGATTGACCAAGCGAAATTTTTTTTCGGCCATAAGCAGGGGGGGGATAAGAGAGGGGGGCATATGGGAGGGGGGATTCGCCGCCGCTTCGGTTGGGTGCGAGGCGGGGGCGCGACAGATAACCTCGATCTCGCCCACCATCGGGATTAAAATTTGCTGGCATTCATAATGCGCATGACCCCCGCCTATTTCATGATCGCGTTTGGCTTCGACCGTGAAGATACGGCGCGGCGCATAAGGCAGATGAGATGGAGCTGGCTGTGGTGATTTGGCAGCGGTCTCCATCACCATCAAATTGCGCTGTGCCACCTGGTGGATGGGAAAAGACAGAATTTGCACCTGGTCAAGCGTTGGGAGGGCATTGGTATTTTGCATGGGGATGGCAGTCCTGTCACGGGTTGGATCATAAAGCATGTCGACCAAATTTACGAGTAAATTCGGTTAAGCAATAAGGGGGGGGGCATTACCCGCCGTTTGCGGAGCGAGAGGGCGGCAAAAAGCGAGCGTCATTACCCGCTGTTTGCGGAGCGAGAGGGCGGCAAAAAGCGAGCGTCATTACCCGCCAACCAAGGAGCGTCATTACCCGCCGGACTGCAAGCGGATTTCCGCTTGCAGTCCGAGTC
>JASGCR010000346.1 GCA_030054015.1 Candidatus Symbiobacter sp.
CCGACAGATTTATGCCGCTTCGCGGCAAAAATCTGCGGGTAATGACGCTCTCTTTAATAAAAACGCCGCGGCGAAAATTTTTGTCCCAAATCCGCCATCTCGCCCTGCCGGACAAAATCGGCAATCAATTGCGCCGTGATCGGGGTGAGCAAGATGCCATTGCGGTGGTGGCCGGTCGCCAAAATCAGGCCATCCGCTCCCAATCCCGCCTGTATCTCCCCCAAAATCGGGGCATCATCGGGCGAGCCGGGGCGGTGTCCAACCCAGCTTTCAACCACGGGCAAATCTTCAATCGCCGGCAGGGCCCGCCAGGCCGCCTCTAACAAGCCAAACAATCCGCCTGCTGTCACATGGGGATCAAAGCCTTTTTCCTCAATTGTCGCGCCGATCAACAGCCGCCCATCATCGCGCGGCACGAGATAAATATTTTGCGTCCACACCACCTGGCGCAACAAGGGTGCCGCCGCATCCATCTGTACCGCCAGCATTTGCCCCTTGATCGGGCGCACCGGCGGGCGGGCGGCGGCGGGCAGCCCGACCAGGTCACGGCTCCAGGCACCGGCGGCCAAAATCACCCGCGCGGCCAGCATATCTTGGCTTGACCCATCGGAGTGCCGCCGCCGCACCCCGACACAGCGTCCGTGATCACAGATTAATTCGGCCGCGCTGTGGTCGTAAATGATGCCGCCGGCCCGCCGCAACGCCACCGCCAGGGCCGGGGCCAGGGCGCGGTTTTCCACCTGGTGATCCTGGCGGCTGTACAGGGCGGCGGTCAGATTGGGGGTGAGGGCGGGTTCGCGCTGGCGGGCTTGGCTGGGGGTCAAAAATTCCAATTCTACCCCGCATTTGCCTTGGAATCGCGCCAAACGCTGCAACCATTCGCGGTCATCGCGGGTGAGGGCAATGACCATACTTCCCTCAGTGCGATAATGCAGGGAATGGCCGCTGGCGGCTTCTAATTTGGCGGCAAAATCCGGCCACAGGGCCTGGGCGGCGCGGGTCAGGGGCAAGAGTCCCTCTTCCGAGGGTTCGGTTTCAATCCCCGCCGCCAACATCCCGGCGGCGGCCTGGCTTGCGCCCTGGCCCAACTGGCCGCGTTCCACCACCGCGACGCCGCGCCCGGCCTGGGCCAGGCTCCAGCCCACCGCCAGGCCGATCACCCCGCCGCCAATTAGAATAATGTCATGCGTGTCGTCTGCCAATTCTGACCTTTGGGGAAAAATTTGCCCTTAACGGCGGTAATTCAAGCGGTTTACGCGGTTCAGGCGGCCAATAAATTATGGGCTTTCTGGGCAAAGGCCGCATCATCGCCGCGCAGCAATTCTGGCATCGCCGCCACCGTGACATCCAATAATTTTTGCACGATCACCCGCTCATCCGGCGTGAAATCCGTCAAGACATAATCGGCGACCCGGTTTTTGTCCCCCGGATGACCAATCCCCAACCGCACCCGCCGGTAATTATTGCCCGCCAAGGCATCAATCGAACGCAGCCCATTATGCCCGCCCGCCCCGCCGCCGCGTTTCACCCGAATTTTGCCGAGCGGTAAATCGAGTTCGTCTTGGAAAACCGTCACGGCTTCGATGGGGAGATGATAATGGCGCAGGATCGCCGCCACGGCCTTGCCAGTTTCGTTCATATAGGTTAGCGGTTTCACCAGGATGATTTTTTGCCCGTCAATTTCACCCTCAGAAATCTCGGCGTGAAATTTGGCCTGGCGGCGAAAGGCCGGAAATGAATATTCCCGCACCAGGGACTCCCCCGCCATAAATCCGATATTATGACGGTTGGCTTTATATTGCGTACCAGGGTTTCCCAATATCGCAAAAACTTTTGTCTTGTCGGGGTAATTGTCATTGACCATGAGGACACCGAGGACACCGCGCTGCGGTTGAATTACTTGGTATAATGACCTGAGTCTATCAGAAATTGCCACTTCCCGCAAGCGCGACCTGACCACGCTCCATGGTTAAAAGGAAGGGCGTCGTTATACTCTGTTTCCAAATGAATTCCGATTTATGATCCCCCCCTTCCTGCTTAGGGAAGGTCTGAACAAGTGTCAAAAACAAAAAAACTGGCATTTGCGAGCGGGCGTTTACGCCCGCGAAGCAATCCAGAAAAATCTAACGATTTCAAGATGCTCCTGGATTGCTTCGCGGTTGCGATGCAACCGCTCGCAAATGCCATTTCTTTTGTTTCTGGGACTTGTTCGGAGTTTCCTAAGGAACCTCTGAATAAGGCGAAAAAATCTCTGACCCCCCCTTCCTGCTTAG
>JASGCR010000053.1 GCA_030054015.1 Candidatus Symbiobacter sp.
ATTACCCAACGCGCAATATCCGTTGCACGGATATTGCGGTGGGTAATGACGCTCTCTTTTTGGGAATAATATTCCTGGGTAATGACGCTTCCTTAAAAGGAGTTGAGCAGGGATGAAACGGGAATAAGGCGATGGAAACACCCAAAACGCGACAAGAATTTTACACTGAGGGCGGAATATTGCTGGTGGTGCGGCAGCCGCCGCCACCGCCGCCGCCGGCACCGGGGCAGCCCGCCATTGTCGCGGCCAATCCGCTCGAAGGCGACGAAATCCTCCTCAGCATCGGGCCAGAAGGGCGCATTTTGGCGTTGCATGGGCATGTCGATTTGGGTACCGGCATCGACACCGCATTGGCGCAAATTGTTGCCGAGGAATTAGAGGTCGAGACCAACCAGGTGACGATGCTGCTCGGTCATACCGCCCAGGCACCCAATCAAGGCCCGACCATTGCCTCGGCGACTATCCAAATTCATGCCGAGCCGTTGCGCCGCGCGGCGGCCCAGGCCAAATCATTTTTGCTGGGGCTGGCGGCGGAATATTGGGGGGTACCGCCGGATGAAGCGGCGACTAGGCTACGCGCCGCCCAGGGGCGGATTTTCCATCCCGACCAAAACCATGAATCTATCAGTTATTTTGACCTTATTGGGGAGCAAAAATTTACCTTAAACCTGGATTTACTGCATCCGGTTAAGCCGCCCTCAGACTATCAAATTGTCGGAACCTCAGCCCCCCGCCGCGACATTGAAGCCAAAGCAATGGGGCAAACCGCCAGCCTCGATCCGATGCCAAGCGGATTTGTCCATGATTTGCGGGTGGCGGGGATGCTGCATGGGCGGGTGGTGCGACCGCCTTATGCCGGGGCCGATCATGGCGATTTCATTGGCACGAGTTTAATCCGGGTGGATTATGATTCCATCGCCCATCTTGAGGGCATTCGCGCCCTGGTGGTGATCGGTGATTTTATCGGCATCGTGGCCGAGCGCGAAGACCAGGCCGAGGCCGCCGCACAAGCCCTCAGAACCGAATGGCGTGAGGAATGGCGCGCGGCCATGGCCGCCCATCCGATCGATGACGTGGCGGCAGCCATCCGCAACAACCCCGCCAGTGAACGGCGATTGATCGATGAGGGGGATATCGAACAAACTCTGTCGCAGCCGGGCGTGATGCGGCGCGATTATGTCTGGCCTTATCAACTCCATGCCTCGATTGGCCCCTCTTGTGCGGTGGCGGAGTGGCATGAGATGCCGCGCGGCGAAGGCGGCAATCACGCGGCGTACCCGACCCAATTAACCGTCTATGCCGGTACCCAAAATCCGCATGTGTTGCGGGCGCATTTGGCGCAATTAATGGCGGTGCATGAACTGGCCGTAAATGTCGTGCGGTTAGAGGCGGCGGGCTGCTATGGCCGCAATTGTGCCGATGATGTGGCGGCGGATGCGGCTTTGCTGGCGCGGGCGGTCAAGGCTCCGGTGCGGGTGCAATTAACCCGCGCCCAAGAACATCTCTGGGAACCCAAAGGCGCGGCGCAATTAATGACGGTGGCGGGATTGGTCGAAAATGCGGCTTTGGCGGGCTATGATTTCACCACCTCCTATCCCTCCAATGGCGCACCGATATTGGCGGCCTTGCTGACCGGGGCGGTAAAACCCGAAGCGACCGTTTTTGCCATGGGGGATCGCACCGCCAGGCCGCCTTATACCACCCCGAATTTGCGGGTGACGGTGCGGGATATGGCTCCGATCATACGCGCATCCTGGCTGCGCGGCGTGGCGGCATTGCCGAACAGTTTCGCCCATGAATCCTTTATCGACGAGGCGGCGATGGCGGCTGGCCGCGATCCCTTGGAATTTCGCCTCAATCATATTGAGGATGAGCGGGCAAGGCAGTTATTAATTGCCACCGCCGCCAAAGCCGCCTGGCAACCCCGCCTGGCCGCGCAGCAAAAAATCGATGCCAATAACCCGGCCTGGTTGCTCGGCCAGGGTCTGGCCTATGCCCGTTATGTCCACAGCAAATGGCCGGGCTTTGCCGCTTCCTGGTCGGCCTGGGTGGTTGATCTCGCGGTCAATAAATTCACCGGCGAGGTTAAATTGCGGCGGGTGGTGTTGGGGTCGGATGCCGGGTTAATGATCAATCCCCAGGGCGTGACCCAGCAATTGCACGGCAATGTCGTGCAAACCATCAGCCGCGCCTTAAAAGAAAACATCACCACCGATGGAGAAACCCATGCGATGGTGACCGCCCGCGAATGGGGCAATTACCCGATAGTCAATTTCCGCGATGTGCCGGTGATTGACGTGGTGACGATGGCGCATCCGGACATGCCGCCTTTGGGCGTAGGGGAATCGGCTTCGGTGCCGGGAACCGCCGCGATTGCCAATGCCATATTTGATGCCACCGGGGTGCGGTTTCGCCAGCCGCCTTTTACCCCCGATGTGATTTTGGGGGGGCTTTATCCGCATGGCTCTCCGTTAGACGCGCCGCCGCAAAATTATTATTTGCCAAAAGAATATGATCTGGCGGAAGAATCGGGCAATCGGGTGGGGGAGAATTATCCGTTTTTACCCAATTTTTTACCTAATTTTTTACCCAATGTCGCCAAATCGCAAAAATTTGCCAAAATCTGGCGGCGGGCGCGGGCGGGCGTGACGCGGTTGGGCTATGTTGGGTTGGGGGTGGCCGCCTTTGTCATGGGAAGTTTCTTTTACCGCGCGGCTTTGGCTCCGATCACGCCGCCCGCAGCGAATATGTTTTCAGAGGCGACCATGGCGCGGGGGCGTGAATTGGCGGCTTTGGGCAATTGCGTCACCTGTCACAGCGACGAGAATGGCGAAAAACTGGCGGGTGGGGTGGCGGTAAAAACCGATTTTGGCATCATTTACAGCAGCAACATCACCCCCGACCCCAATCATGGCATTGGGGCCTGGTCGTACGAGGCCTTTAAGCGGGCGATGCAAAAAGGGGTCTCCCGCGATGGGCATTTTCTCTATCCCGCCTTTCCCTATCCGTCCTTTACCCGCTTGGGGGATAATGACCTGACCGCTTTGTACGCCTATCTCATGAGCGAGCAACCGGTGGCGACCAGCCCGCCCGCCCATGCCATGAAATTCCCGTTTAGTTTCCGGCCGTTAATGGCGGTGTGGAATGGGATGTTTCTGCCGCAGGATGGCGATGCGTTGGCGGCGGGCGAGTCGCATTCCCCCGCCTGGCATCGCGGGCGGGAATTGGTGACCGGTATTGCCCATTGCGGGGCTTGCCACAGCGACCATAATATATTGGGAGCCGAGAAGACCGGTGCCGCATTTTTGGCCGGCGGCTGGAGCAAAAATTGGCAAGCCCATGCTTTGAGTGGCAAAAATGCCCCAGGCATACCAAGTTTGGCCTTGGGCTGGAACCTGGAAGATTTCTATGATTATTTGCGCCAGGGCTTCAGCCGCAATCATGGCGCGGCGGGCGGAGCCATGGCGGATGTGGTGCGTGAATTGCGGCACGTTTCCGACGCGGACATACGTGACATGGCGATTTATCTCGACTCGTTACAAAAGCCGCAAAACGAGGAATTTCGACAAGAAATGCGGGCAAAATTAATTGCCAACGCGCAAATTGCCGAACAAAATATGATGGGGGATGCGGATTTCGCCCAATCACAGCGCGTGTTTAACGCCGCCTGTGCCGCCTGTCACCATGATGGCAATGGGCCGCAAATTTTGGGCGTCAATATCCCCTTTGCCCTTAACAGCAATCTGCGTTCGACCCATCCCGATAATCTGATTCACACGATTTTGACCGGTATAAGCGACCCGGCCCGATTCGAGATTGGTTTTATGCCGTCCTTTGCCGCGGCCTTTGACGACGAGCAATTGGCCGGTTTGGTGCGTTATATGCGCGCCCGCTTCGCTCCCGACCAACCGGCCTGGGACGGGATCGATGCGGCAATCAAAAAATTACGCCAGCCTTAGAGCCTGATTCAAAATTAATGTTAATAATTTCAATGAGTTAGACCTCCCCTTCCCGTATGTACGGAAGGGGAGGTCTAAAGGACAAAATCACCCCCCACCCCCCTCAGTTTTGCCCGGATTCTTGGCGGTGCAAGCGGTGAATCATGCGGGCGATGATCATGCGCACGATGCTGAGGGCAAAATCGCTGTCCAAGGTAAATTGCTGCAAAGCCGCCTTGGCCGATAAATAAAGCAGATCGCAATCCGTGTCGCAAATCGCCGTCGCGGTACGCACACCCGCGGGCGAGAAAATACCCATTTCGCCAATTAACTCGCCCGGCCCAATCACGAGGTTGATTTCTTCCAATCTGACCTTGCCCTTGACCACCAAATACATGGCGTCGGCCTGGTCGCCGCGGCTAAAAATGACCGAATTTTTTACCAAACGGCGTTTAACCATATAGCTGGTCAGCCATTTGATCGAGGCAATCGCGTCCGCCTGGCTATGACCGGCCAGGGATTCGGCATCGACATTATTTAACTGGACCAAACGCTGCGTGGTCCTGCGTACCCGCCAAATTTGCAACAACCACACCAGAATAGGCAAAACTGCCAAAAGTGCCAGCATAAATTCGCCAAACAAGATGCCCGCCCCAAACATGCCCAGGGCCAAAGGCGGCCGCAACAAGGCCAATCGCCCCAAACGTGGAAATTGGTACGACAACACCAGGGCGAAGGAAATCAATATCGCAATTAATTCAATTTCGTTAAGGGGCATGGTTCCATCCGTGACTTTTCTAGATTATAACAGTTTTTGTTTGAGATTAACACCAATCAAACCATATATTTGTTGAAAAATTTTATCACTCTGCATTAAGATTAAGATTAAGTTAAAGCTAATCACCCAAATCATGATTATGACCAAAGACAAGGCCAAAGATCGCAATGTTTGACCTCATGACCCACCGGCTCAGCGAAATTGAGCATAAGACCATCGAGAAATTCCAGGCCTCGGCGCATAAATTATCGCCGAAAATTTGGCAGCGCAATTTTCCCTATTTCGTAACCATCATCACCCTGGCTTTCCCTTTGATCATTGCCTATTTGGCCGATGTCGCCATTATCCCCTCGGTCAGCGCGGTGATAGGGCGATTGGGGGTGACGGCTTTGGCGGCCATTGTGTCATTTGAAATCATGGCCAAATTATTGAGCGAAAAGGCCGCCCGCACCCTGTCGCCGGTCGTTACCCGCATCGCCAGTGCCCAGTCAAAGGGCAACGAGGCGCGGGTGCGGTTAGAGGCGGGCAGCGCGGTGGCCTTGGCGGTTATTTTGGGCCTCCTGGTTTCAGTCCTAAGCCTATTTATTCCCGAAATTTTAGCCCTGTCGAGTCAAAATGAGGAAATGATCCGCCTGACCCAAGATTATGCCAGCATCGCCGCCTGGCGTTTGCTGGTGGCGACCCTGCTGGCGGCGTTGCGCGCCATATCTTTGGGGCTTGAAGACACGATCATCTCCTCGGTGGTGCCGGTGCCTGGCCTCTTGGTGGCGGTGGGTCTCACCGCCATAATGGTGAGCAGTAAATCCACCGACGGGGGTGCGACCTATTTTTATGCGATGGGGATCAAAGGCGCGGCCTGGGGCTTGTTGCTGGCCTATATCTATATGCTGGTCTCGTTATTATGGAGCATCTTGGAACATCAAGCCATTTGGTATTATCGCAATTGGCGGGCCAGTCTGCGCTGTATGTGGGAAATTTTCCGCGAGGGCATGTCCATCCCCATGCGATTTAATGTCGTAACCGGCAGTATCGCGGGCTTTGGCTTGGTGGTCGGCACGATTGGCGGGGTGGAATTGGCCGCGCATCAATTGGCCATCAGCCTTTATTTTACCCTCAGCATTATTGGCCTGGCGGTGGGCGAAGCCGTCATGGTGCTGTTGGCGGCCAGCCTGGCGCGCGAGGCCTATGCCTTGGCGCGAAAATTCGCCTTGGCCGGTTTGGTCTTGTCGCTCGGATTAATGAGTTTGATTGCGCTTATCGTGTTGTTTAACCCCACCTTGGTTGCCCAAATCTTTGTCGGACGCCATCCCCAGGACAGTTTAACCTTAGACGTGATGGGGAAAATTTTACAATTTTCGGTACTCGCCCTGATTGGCGGCGGAGTCTATGAAACCTTGGCCATGTATATGCGTCCCTTGGGCGGGACGCGTTATTTGCTCAAGGTCGCCATTTTTGCCATTGCCTGTTTCGGCATTGGTGGCGCGGTTATTTTAAGGGTGGTGTTCGATCAATCCTTGATGGTCATGTGGATCATGTTCGATCTGGGACTGTTTTTGGCGACATTTTTGCTGTGGCGCGACGTTTGGCGACGGATCAATGCCCCGTTGAAAAAGAAAAACAATAAGCTTTAGGTTTAGGGTATTTTAAGCAGAATATCGATTAAGCCTTCGCGGCGAAAACTGGCGGATAATTGTTGTAAGGATAAATCATTATACGGGCAATCGTGGAAATTCCGTAGGGCATTTTCAACGTCTTTTACGGATTTTGAATAATATTCTTCTCCTTTGTTTTCAATCAATTTAAGGGCCGCATTAAAGCTAAGGTGAGTCAAATTCGATAGATCGATCCCCATTTCATTTAAAAGCCGCCGCCCCATTTGCATGGCGATGTAGCATGACGCATAACGAACAAAAACCGGGGCAACTTCGGCTTGGCGGCGATGCCGCTCGGCAATGCGATAAACAAGAACCGCAATTATGGTTTGGGCACCGTTCAATTTATTATTGAATATTTTGGTATAAAGACTGCCAAAATGATCGGCGGTATGGAATTTTGCCTTATTGGGGAGGCGCAACCAAACTGACAATATTGATTCGGCGGCATTTCCCACAGTAATATCATCATGACTTATCGTTCTATGCGATGCCTTACGAACGTAATTATAGCCAAGTTCTTTAATACTGGTTTCTAATTTGATTTGCACATCGTCGTTTGACTTTAATTCTTTGATGGTCACCGGATTTTGACTGTTTGTCGCATGGGTAATGTTAAATACCACATCCTCATTCTCTTTATTGTTATCTAACTCATAAATACGAACCAATACCGTTGCATAGGGCGGCAAAGATTTTTCATTTTTTTCCAACTCTTCGCTCACGCGCAAAATTGTCATACAGGTTTGGCCGCCATTAACAATTTGCAAATCAGTCACGTCAACCGTACTGCCTTCAGACTGTGTACGATCCAAAATAAATTTTGAACAAACCAGCGTGATACCATTGTTATATAAATAAAAATTACCTGGGTTTTCTGATAATAAAGTATTGCGCATCCCCTCATTGACGCGATTTCCGTAAAGGCCAAGATAACGCCTTATATTTCGGTCTAACAATCTTTCGCCATATTGTTTCATCAAGACAGCAATCTCTGAAACCCTTAATCGACCAACAATGACGCGAAAAACATTAACATCGTCTTGAAAGCTTTTGCCACTCATTTGCAATTTTATGATGACCGGTTTCTTGCTTTGTAATTTTTCCAACAAACTATCATGATTAAGATGTTTCCACTCAATTTGGTCACCTAAATCAAAACTATTAATTAAAGAATCCGCTGCATCGACCCATTTTTTTCCGTTATTGCAGGCAACAATAGTCACGCGCGGAATTATTCTTTCGCCAATTAATGCGCGGGCTTCTTCAATCCTTACTTTTAGGCGGTCATTAACGCCGACCAATTCTCGGTTTAGATCAAATAAAATACGGACGGCATGGGTTAATTTGTCTATGGCATTCGCCGGGAAATTAGCATTCCCTTCCAGATCATTTTTATATTTTGCCTGAAAAATGGTGATATTAAATTCACCATCTCTTTCATCAGAAATATAAATCGCATCTATACCAAAATCATCCCCTCCGTCGGTGATGCAATCAAATACTTCGTCATGGGTTTCAAAACCAAACCAGGTCTGAACACACAGAAAAAGAAAGGCCAATGATTTAATCTGATCCGAGTTATTGTAACGCGAGCCAAGTTCAATCAATGCCTGTTCCCGGATTTTATTCTGCAAACCGGTCACAAATTGATCAATGATCGAGACGTTAATATTCATATTTGGCTCCCATTATCCAAATAAAACTCTACCGCTATTTTTTTATACTGTCACCAATAAATTTACCCCTTATTCCACCGTCACGCTTTTGGCGAGATTGCGAGGTTGATCGACATCGGTACCCTTGGCCAGGGCGACCTGGTAAGCAATCATCTGTAACGGCAAAGTATAAATCATCGGGGTGGTGAGTTCATGGCTGGTGGGCAAAATAATGGTCGTGAACGGCGTGCCGCGCTCCTTAAAATTTTGCAATCTTTGCTGGCCGGCGTGATCGGTTAAAATGATCGGGTGGCCGTGGCGGGCGATAATTTCCTCGATATTCGACATGGTTTTCTCGAACCACCGCCCTGGTGGGGCCAGGGCGACGATTTTCATCCCCTCGCTGATCAAGGCAATTGGGCCATGTTTTAATTCCCCGGCCGCGAAGCCCTCGGCATGGATATAGGAAATTTCTTTTAACTTTAACGCCCCTTCAAGGGCAATCGGGTAGCAACTCCCCCGTCCCATATATAATACATTTTCGGAGTCGGTCAAAAGCTCAATCGGGCCGGCCAATGCGGGGGCTATATTTTGCAAAATCAACCCCAATTGCGAGGGCAGATGAATAAGGGCACCGGTCAATTCCGCCTCTGACGCGGCAGAAAGCCGTCCCTTTGCCCGCCCCAAAGCCAAAGCCAAACACGCCAAAACCGATAATTGGGTCATAAAAGCCTTGGTCGAGGCCACGCCAATTTCCGGCCCCGCCATGGTGTGCAGCACGTAATCCGCCGCCCTGGCCATGGCCGAGGAGGGTACATTGACAATCGCGGCGGTGGCTCCGCCCGCTTGTTTAACATAATCCAACGCCGATAACGTATCGATGGTTTCGCCAGATTGGGAAATAAACAGCGATAAACTCTGCGCGACCACCGGCGGGGCGCGGTAACGATATTCCGACGCAATATCAATCTCGACCGCAATGCCCGCCATTTGCTCGATCCAATATTTGGCGACCATGCCGGCATAATAGGATGTGCCGCAAGCCACAATCGTCATGCGTTCGATTTTGCTAAAATCAATTGGTTTTTTGCCCGCCAGTTTCCGGGCATCTGGGGCGGGCAAAAACACCCGTCGTTCGGTCAAGGAAATGAGGCTGGAAAAACTATCCCCGACCACGGTAGGTTGTTCAAAGATTTCCTTTTCCATGAAGTGGCGGTGATTGCCTTTGCCTATCATGGCGGAATTTAGAGCGTTTTCTTCGATCTTGCGGGTAACGGCCTGGCCATTTTTATCAAATATCGCCGCCTTGTCGGTGTGCAGCAGGGCAAAATCGCCCTCGTCCAAATAGGCGATTTTCTGGGTCATCGGGGCCAAGGCCAGCGCGTCCGAACCCAAAAACATTTCATGCTGACCATATCCCACCACCAGCGGGCTGCCGCGCCTGGCCCCGATCAATAAATCGGGAAAATCTTTGAGCAGAATCGCCAAGGCAAAGGCCCCGTGCAACCGCGCCATCATGGCCATCATCGCGGTTTTGGGGTCGTTATTTTGCCGCAATATCGCGGTCAGCAAATGCACCACCGCCTCGGTATCGGTATCGGTGGTAAATACATGGCCTTGGGCGGTGAGTTCTTGCCGCAATTCACGGTAATTTTCGATAATGCCATTATGCACCACGGCGCAGGCCTCGCTCAGATGCGGGTGGGCATTTTGTTCGGTCGCCGCCCCATGCGTCGCCCATCTGGTGTGACCAATGCCGATCGTCCCCGGCAGCGGCTCGGCAGAGAGTAATTTCGCCAAATTTTGCAATTTTCCCTGGGCGCGGCGGCGCAAAAATTCGGCGCGGCGGGGCAAAAATTGGTTGCTGCTAATGGTCGCTATCCCCGCCGAATCATAGCCGCGATATTCAAGCCTTTTGAGACCATCCAATAACCGCTCCGCCACGTCTTCGTTACTGATTATACCGACTATGCCACACATGGTTGGGTGATTCCTAAATTGAATTTTCTTAAGGATGGTTTGAATAAGTCGTACTGACCCCCCCTTCCTGCTTAGGAAGGGGGGGAAACCGATCCTTGGCGGCTTGCCGCCTAGGATCGGTCGGGGGGGTTGGTGATGGTGAAAATCTAATCAGAATCAATATCTTGCACCAACCCCCCCAAGAAAAGCTTGAATTTTTTTAGCAAAAAATTCAAGCTTTTCTATCCCCCCCTTCCTAAGCAGGA
>JASGCR010000054.1 GCA_030054015.1 Candidatus Symbiobacter sp.
GGGGTATTATTTCCACAATACTCCTGGGGGATTACCCGACTCGGACTGCAAGCGGAAATCCGCTTGCAGTCCGGCGGGTAATGACGCTCCTTCTTTTTGACGCTCTTTACTCCGCGCGGTGGGTAATGACGCTCCGCTTGCAATGACGCACCCTTTTATCGCAATAAAACTCCGAGGGCTGCCCGCCGCCAATGTCTAGGGCGGCGCCATTTTGTCTTTGGCAAAAGGGGATTAATTTTATATATACATGACCTATCAAAACTCCAGGGGTCTGTGCTAAGTTGCCTCAGAATTTTGCCGCCGCTTTCATGCCCGCCGCGGGCGAACGCGATCATGCGAATAATGTGAATGACATATCGAGTGTTCAATTTCGTTTACCGAAAAACGTCGGAAACTCTGCGTCGGCTGAGGGCGTTCGCCAGAATTGCCCCCTGGTGGGGCGAGAGGGGCGAGCCGCCGCGATTCGCGCCGCATGATCCCTGGCCGGGTTCGACCGAACGGGGGCGGGCAATGCTGGCGGGACTCTATGCCCTGCGCGGGGAGCAGATTCGTTTTGGCCGCAATTGCTGGAGTCCGGCCAAAGCCAGCCCCCAAATTTTGGCGGCATTGCATGATTTTGATTGGCTGCGCGATCTCGATGCCACGGGCGATAAAAACGCCCTCAATATTATGCAAATGATGGTCGAGGATTGGCTCCTGGCCGCCCCGCATTTTCCCCCCGATATTGCGCGTTTGGCGGCGCGGATCGATGTGTGCGGTCACCGCTTATTCATGTTATTGGCCTGGTATCCCCGGTTAACCCAAGCCAATTCACGTTTGGCTCGTTTGTTGCGGACCAGCCTGGTCGAACATGGGATGCAATTGCGGCAATCGCGCCTCAATCCCCAGCCCGAAGCGACGCCAGAGCCACGCCTGCGCCCCAATATCCCCGCCGTGGCGATGATGCGGGCGCTGTGCGGCTGGTTGGCCTATGAATTATGTCTGGCGAAACCGCTCAGCCCTGGCGGTACTTACCCTGGCCCGGAAAATTTCGGCAAAGAACGCGATAAAGTTTTGCAAATGCTGCAGGATCGCATTCCGCAACTTTATTTTCCCGATGGCGGGCAAATATCGCGCAGCCCCATGGCCCAGGCCGAGATTTTGCGCGGTTTGGTGACGTGCCGCGATCTGTTTCGCCAGGCGCGTTTGCCCATTCCCCCATCGGTGCAAAATGGCCTGGATCGTATGGCCCCGGCCTTGCGCTTTTTTCGGCATGGGGATGGTGGTTTGGCCTTGTTCCAGGACAGCATCGCCGGGGATAGTGCTGGACTCGATTTGGTCTTGGCGCAAAGTCAATCGCTGGGCGAGGCACCGCGCAGCCTGCCCCATAGCGGCTATGAAAGACTAGCCCAGGGCCCGATGGTGGTCATGATGGATTGTGCCGCCCCGCCGCCGTCCGACATTCATCCGCTCGCCCATGCCAGTACCTTTGCCATCGAGGCCAGCATTGGCACGGAACGCGTGATCACCAATTGCGGGGCCTGGTTTGGCCCCCACACGGAATGGTGGCAGGCCGCCCGTCGTTCCGCCGCTCATTCCGGCCTCACCATCGAAGACAAAGACACGGCTGAATTTCGTGAGGTTGGCGGGATAGGCCGCCGCCCCACCATTGCCGACAAAAGACGCAACGAAAATGACCAGGGTGTTTGGGTCGAAGCCAGCCATGATTTTTACCAGATAAAATTCGGCGTTACCCATCAAAGACGCCTGTTTTTGGCGGCTAATGGCCTCGATTTACGCGGCGAAGATATTATACAGGGGGCCGAAGCCCATTATTTTGCCATTCGTTTCCACATCCATCCGGTGGTCGAAATCAATCTGGATGCGGCTGAAAATTGTGCCTATTTGCGGCTGGGCAGTGGGGCGATGTGGCGGTTCCGCTCGGTGGGCGGCAGCCTCAGCGATGCCGAAACGGTTTATTTGGGGATGGATGGCGAAAAACGCCGCGCCCGCCAATTGGTGATCGAGGGCCTCATGACGGCCCCCACCACCCAAATTAAATGGGCCTTGCAGGCAACAACCGGGTAAGAGTCTAATTCAAAATAAATAGAATATTATGAATTTTAAGTTGCGTCATTCTCCGTCGCCCAATCAAGAGCGTCAAAAAAAGGAGCGTCATTCCCCGCCGCCCAATCAAGAGCGTCGATAAAAGGAGCGTCATTCCCCGCCGCGCTGGGCGTGAAACGCACAGCGCGAGTCGGGGAATCCCCCAGGAGTTTTGGGGAATAATATGCCTGGGGGCTTTCCCCCGACCAATGTCTTACGACATTGGCGGGGGACAGGCCCCGACTCGGACTGCAAGCGGAAATCCGCTTGCAGTCCGGCGGGTAATGACGCTCCCTTTTTGACGCTCTTCCTTTTAAGTATTGAGGGGTGGTAAGCCGCCCGCAATAAAATATTGATTTTGCCATGGGAAGTGATTATCGTGAAGCGTGCAAAACTATCGTGGTTTTGCCAAAAGCACTGGCTTTTTCAAAATCAATAATGGTGTTCGATTCCCGTGTCGTGCCGTCTTTGTAAACGGCTTTGACGGTATCAATTTCGTCTTGCGATACATCATCCAGCATTTTTAATTTGTGCGGCGGTGTATTTTCGTCAAGATTTAGGACGTAATAGCGACCAATTTTTGCGGTGGCGGAGGGGTAATAGGCAATATCACCGTTCACCCCCATTTCAACCATAATCCCAGCTTTGAAGGCGGTTAGGATGCCATCTTCGGGTTTAAAAGTAACACCGATACCATTTTGAAAACTCAGTGCTAATTGGTTGAGTTGTTCCTTTTGTGCTTCCATTGCCTGCTCCTCTAAATCTTCCTTGACTTCTTGGACGTCCTTGGCAATTTTGATAATGGGCTGTCCCACGATCATCACGGCAACATAGGCCAATACCGAGCCAAACCATGTCTGGTATTCTTTGAAAAAATCACTAAACTTAGTCAATCCTAACAGGGGAATAAATTTTTGCATTCCCAAGAAAAGACTGATAACAACGACCACTAATGCCAAGGCAATTTTAACACTTGATCGAAACAAGCGCAAGAATCCTTTCGGTAGCGTGTTTGGGGGTTGTTTTGGCATTTTGTAACTCCTTATCCTATAAAATATAGATGAGTTTTTTTACCAAAGTCAACCAAGAATGAACAATCCCGCAACATCCGCGCAAAAATCCTATAACAGCCTGCGCGATTTTATCGCCAGGCTTGAGGAAAGCGGGCAATTGCACCGCATTGCCGCACCGGTCTCCCCCAACCTTGAAGTCACCGAAATTCATCGGCGGGTGTTGGCGGCGGGCGGCCCGGCCTTGTTGCTTGAAAACCCGCGAGATCAGGGCAAATCCTATGATATTCCCATGTTGGTCAATCTGTTTGGCACGGTCGAGCGGGTGGCGATGGGCATGGGGCGTCGTCCCGACCAATTGCGCGAAATTGGCGAGACTTTGGCGTTTTTGCGGCAACCGGAGCCGCCAGGCGGCTGGCGCGAAGCCTTAGAATTGTGGCCGTTGCTCAAAACCGCTTTGGCGATGCGTCCCAAAACCACCCGCACGGCACCATGCCAGGAAATTATCTACCAAGGCCAGGATATTGATCTATCTATGTTCCCGATTCAATCATGCTGGCCGGGCGAACCTGCGCCGCTCATTACCTGGCCGTTGGTGGTGACGCGGGGGCCTGGCGATGCCCGCGACGATGTGCCGAATTTGGGCATTTATCGGATGCAGGTTATAGGCCGCGACCGCACCATCATGCGCTGGCTCGCCCATCGCGGCGGGGCGCAGCATTTTCAACGCTGGAAGCAAGACGGGCGCGGCCCGATGCCGGCGGCGGCGGTGTTGGGGGCCGATCCGGGCATTATTCTCGCGGCGGTGACTCCGGTGCCGGAAACTCTGTCGGAATATCAATTTGCCGGGCTGTTGCGCGGCAAACGGGTGGAATTGGTCGATTGCATCAGCCAGCCCAGCCTGCAAGTCCCCGCCACCGCCGAGATTGTCCTAGAAGGCCTGGTGGATGACCAGGAGACCGCGCCCGAAGGTCCCTATGGCGACCATACCGGTTATTACAATGCGGTCGAACATTTCCCGGTCTTTCGCATCACCGCCATTACCATGCGCAAAAATCCGATTTATCTGTCGACCTATACCGGTCGCCCACCGGATGAACCCGCGATTTTGGGGGTGGCGTTGAATGAGCTCTTCATCCCGCTTATTCAGCAACAATTTCCTGAAATTGTCGATTTTTATCTGCCTCCCGAAGGCTGTTCTTATCGCATTGCCGTGGTGGCGATTAAAAAACACTATCCTGGCCACGCCAAACGCATCATGATGGCGGTGTGGTCATATTTGCGGCAATTTATGTACACCAAATTCGTGATTATTGTGGATGATGATATTAACCCGCGCGATTGGAAAGATGTCATGTGGGCCATTTCGACCCGCATGGACCCGGTGCGCGATGTGACGCTCATTGATCGTACGCCGATAGATTACCTTGATTTTGCTTCGCCGGAAAGCGGGCTGGGCGGCAAAATCGGTCTCGATGCGACGAACAAAATAGCCCCCGAGTCCCAGCGCGAATGGGGAATACCGATTAAAATGACCGACGACATCATCGCCCGCGTCAGCGAAAATTGGACGCATTATGGCTTTTCGCCAGAGAATGATTTATCGTCGGAGAAGCCTCTCCCGTCTCACCCGTCACACCCGTCTCACCCGTCTCACCCGTCTCACCCATCTCACCCGTCTCACCTGAAAAATATCGAGCAATCATGACCCTTTCCCAAAATGATGCGTCTTTGTTGGAAAAATTGGAAAAAACCCTCGCTGCCGCCCGCCGCCAAGGGGCCAGCCAAGCCGATGCCATGATCTTGCGCAGCCAATCGCTGGCAGTGGCGCAACGCTTGGGCGCGCGTGAGAAATTAGAACGCTCGGAAAGCCAGGATTTGGGCTTGCGGGTGTTGGTGGGCAAGCAACAAGCGATTGTCTCGACCACCGATTTGTCGCCTGCCGCCCTCGATGCCTTGGTCGAACGCGCGGTGGCGATGGCGCGGGCGGCCCCCGAAGATAAATTTTTGGGCTTGGCGGATATTGGTCAAACCGGCATCGCGGCCGCCGAATTGGATTTGTTTGATCCGGTTGAACCCTCGGTCGAGACTTTAACCGCCCGCGCCGCCCAATGCGAAGATGCCGCCCGCGCGATTGACGGCGTCAGCAATTCCGAGGGAGCCGAGGCGCAATGGAGCCAAACTGAGTTTTTCTTCGCCACAAGCACGGGTTTTCAAGGCAGTTACCGCGCCACCGGCCATGCCTTAAGTGCCTCGGTCTTGGCGGGCAGCGGCACCGCGATGGAGCGCGATTATGATTATTCCCATGCCGCCCACGCCAGCGATTTAACCGACCCCACAATTATAGGTCAAAATGCCGGAAGGCGGGCGGTGCGGCGGCTGCATCCGCGACCGGCGCAATCCGGCAAATTTCCGGTGATTTTTGAACGTCGCGTCGCCAGTATGATTCTGCGTGCCTTGGCCGGGGCGATTAATGGGGCGGCGATTGCGCGGGGGACGTCTTTTCTGCAAAAATCGATGGGGCAGCAAATTTTCCCGACCGCGATTAATATCCAGGACGATCCCTTGCGGCGGCGAGGGCAACGCTCGCGCTTGTTCGATGCCGAGGGGTTTGCGGCGACCCCGCGGCGTTTGATTGACCAGGGGGTACTCACCAGTTGGGTACTTGATCTGCGCACCAGCCGCCAATTGGGACTGGCCTCCACCGGCAATGCGGCGCGGCATCCCTCGTCACCGCCCTACCCCAGCGTGAGCAATCTCTTTATCGCGCCGGGCCGTTTAAGCCTGGAAGAAATGGCGCGTGACATCGGCCAAGGTTTTCTCGCCACCGAACTCTTGGGGCATGGGGTCAATGACGTCACCGGCGATTACAGCCAAGGGGCGGCGGGGTTTTGGATCGATCACGGCGAAATCGCTTTTCCGGTGAGTGGGATTACCCTGGCGGGTAATATGAAAGACATTTTCGCCGATTTGGTTGCCGCCAATGACCTGGAATTTAAAACCGGCATTGATGCGCCGAGTCTGCGTACGGAGTCGCTGACCGTGGCGGGGGGGTGAGGGGGGATTTTTAATGAGACTCTAAGAGCATGTGCGAAAATTATTAAAAGTTGAAAAAGTGCGTCTTCACCCGCCGCTTGCGTTAGCAAGCGAGAAGGGAATCCAGACATGACGCGCGTCTGCGCGTCAAAAATCAAACTTTTTGCTCGAAATAGACATTTCGAGCAAGCTGGATACCCCGCACCGTCCGCCTTACGGCGGCGGCGGGAGCCTGTCCCCCGCCAATGTCGTAAGACATTGGTCGGGGGATCAGACGCAACTTAAAATTAGTAATATGACTCCTAATTTTGAATCAGGCTCTTACTTGTCAATAATCAACTTTGGTTTTTTTACAATGTATTAAAAATCCACTGAAAATGTAGTCTCAATCCGTTGAGAATATGTTGTAAACAGATTTTGTTCTATAAGGATCAATTTTGTGGTACAATCAATCCAGGTACTGAATGGAATCATAGGTTTAGGGGGTTAAATTTTGACCGCATACTAAATCTAGTGACTTGTCCTTGCTTTCAGTTAGCGACGACGTGAAAGGAAATGCGATGACTAAAAACCAGGCAGAGTCAATGGCGGGGAAGGTCGAAAACGTCAGCTTGATCGATCTCGATGATGAGAGTGGAATCCATTTTTCGCCGAATCATGGCATGAAGCCTTTGACCAAAGAGGATGCTCACGAATTGGCAAAAAGATTTGCCCAGGATTTTCGTAAAGATTTGAACGACTTATGGAATTAATTCGGTCTGAAAGACATGTCGTTTGGCAAAAGGGGATGTTGGGTATGGAGAAAGATGACAATAATAAAACCGCATCCCCTCTTCGTCAATTGCTGAAGAACATTAATTGGGTTGATTTACTGCATGAGGCGATCAAACTTGCAAGGGAAAGTAATAAATTTCTGTTCATTACAGACGAAAAACTCTTGTCAGAAATAGAATCAAAAACCATCGAGAGTCTCGATAAAACTTATCCAAATCATGATCCAAGTGCCGTAAAAATTGCGGGACATTTGGCTTATTACATTTATGCCTATGGGTTGGTAAATCTAAAAAAAGAAGATAACACACCAAACAATGTCCAATCTATAAGGACACATGCTAATTTCTATGTAGCAATTGTCGTTATCATGATGATTTGTCAGCATGAATACGGAAATTTAGTTGATAAAAATTCCAAGGTATTTGACCTTTCGCAGGAAGTATTGCACGATTGGAAAAATATGATGATATTTTCTCAGAAAAACATCATCTTTGAGGAGGATCATCGTGATATTTTTAATCCTCACGCTTTTACTATGATAATCGCCGCGTATCTTGACGGAAAATTTCCTGGGTTATTTCGTAAAACATGATGAAAATTGCAGATAATTCACCAAATTTAAAACCAAACTATCCGTCGTCACGTTCGGTGAACAACATACGTTCAGTACAACCCCCCCCCCTCTCCCAAGAACCGATCCATTTGCCGACCACCGCGTTGGTGAAACGCCTGGTGTCGGAATATGTGCGGCCACATGCCGCCCGACTCGCCTTTGCCCTTGTGGCGATGGTGGTGGTAGCGGCGACGACGGCTGGACTCGCCAAAATGATGGAGCCGTTGCTCAATGACGTGTTCACCCGTCATGATCCTGCGGCCTTAACCAACGTCGCCACGATTATTTTTGCGCTGTTCCTGGCCAAGGGTCTCGGCGGCTATGGCGAACAAGTCCTGATGAACGGCATCGGTCAATCGATTGTCGCCGCCTTGCAATCGGCCATGTTTCGCCGTTTGGTGGTGGCGGATTTGGGGTTTTTGCATAAAAACCCGACCGGCAGTTTGATCGCCCGCATGACCAATGATGTTGGAATGCTGCGCACCATTGTGACCAACACGCTGACCGGCCTCGGCAAAGACGTGCTGACGGTGGTTTTATTGGTGGCGGTGATGGTCTGGCAAGATTGGGTGCTGTCACTCATTGCCCTGGTGGTGTTCCCCACCGCGATCATGCCGATTGCGCGGCAAGGGCGGCGGATGCGCAAAGTATCAAACCGCACCCAAAACGAAGTCTCACGCCTGGTGATTTTGCTTGAACAAGTGTTCCAGGGAATGCGCCATGTCAAAGCCTATGGCATGGAATCCTACGAAATCGCCCGCACCGACCAGGTGATTGGGCAAATTTTGGGCTTTGTCAAAAAATCCGGCCGCATTCGTGCCATTGCCAGTCCGATCATGGAAATTTTGGGCGGGGTGGCGGTGGTGGCGGTGGTGGCCTATGGCGGCAGCCAGGTGATCGCGGGTACCCGCACCACCGGTACGTTTTTCTCGTTTCTGACCGCTTTGTTGTTGGCGTATGAGCCGGTCAAACGCCTGGCCAATCTGAACGCCAATCTCCAAGAAGGCCTGGCCTCGGCTCAGCGCGTGTTTGCCGTGATCGACTCCGCGCCCAGTATTGTCGATGCGCCGAATGCGGTGCCGCTGCGCTTGACCAAGGGCGACATCGCGTTCAAAAATGTGAGATTTTCTTATGGTGGCGGGCGCGGCAATGCCTTGGATGGCATTAACCTCACGATTAAATCGGGCGAGAAACTGGCCCTGGTCGGCAAATCGGGCGGCGGCAAATCGACTTTGCTCAATCTGATCCCGCGTTTTTACGACCCCGATCACGGCATGATCACGATTGATGGGCAGGATATTCGCGGTGTCACCATGGCGTCGTTGCGGCAATCGATTGCGTTGGTGAGCCAAGAAGTCATTTTGTTCGACGACACGGTTGCCATGAACATTGCCTATGGCCGCCAGGGCGCAGATTTTGCCGCGATTGAACAAGCGGCCCGCCAAGCCGCCGCCTTTGACTTTATCCATGAATTGCCCCAGGGGTGGCAGACGCGGGTGGGGGAATTTGGCGTGACCTTATCGGGGGGGCAACGCCAACGCATCGCCATCGCCCGCGCCATCTTGAAAAACGCTCCGATTTTGTTGTTGGACGAGGCAACATCGGCCCTGGACAGCGACTCTGAACGGTTGGTGCAGGCCGCGCTTGACCAACTCATGCAAAACCGTACCGTGTTGGTGATTGCGCATCGTTTGTCCACCATTCAAAATGCCGATCAGATTTGCGTGTTGGATGCCGGACACATCATTGAACAAGGCAGCCATGCGCAACTTCTCGGCAAAAATCAATTTTACGCGAGGCTTTATGCCAGCTCCCAACAAAACCAACCATCCCAACAAACCCAAGAAACCCAAGCCTGACCGTGTGACGAAACGTCTGGCCAAGGCGGTTCTGCAATCCATCCTGTTGGAGAAAATCTTGGCGGCGGTGATTGCGCTGTGGCTGCGTTTTTGCTTTGTCACCTCGCGCTGGGAGTTAAGCGGCATCGAGGTGATGGAATCCGCCCGTGATGCGGGGAAACCCTTGCTGTTTGCCCTGTGGCATAACCGCATCATCATGATGGTGTTTCTCTGGCGGAGGGTACATAAAAAACCGCGTTTGGGGGTGATTATTTCCGGTCACCGCGATGGCTTGTTAATCGCCCGTGCCGTGGCCTGGCTCGGCATTCGTCCGATCAAGGGGTCGAGCAAACGCGGCGGTTCTGTTGCTTTATTGGAAGTGGTACGCGCGTTGCAACGCGGCGAGTCGATCGCCATTACTCCCGATGGGCCAAAGGGGCCGCCCTTTGTGGTCAAACCCGGTATCCTGGGCGCGGCCTATCGCGCCGGCGTTCCCATCGTGCCGGTGGCCTATGCCATGAGCCGCCAAATCAGGTTAAAATCCTGGGATCGCCTGGTTATTCCCCGCCCGTTTAGCCGCGCCATTTTTGTGATTGGCGAACCTTTGCCCGTTACCGCCACCACCGACAGCGCGGGCGGCGAGGCCCTGCGCCTGGAATTGCAGCGGCGATTGATGGCGGTGACCGAGCGGGCGAATCACGCGGTTGGCAAAAGCGGCGAGAAATAGCGGGGATTGTTGGAGTTTTTGTTCTTTAGGGAAGGGCGGATTAAGGCGAAAAAATCTCTGACCCCCCCTTCCTAAGGAAGGTCTGAATAAGTACAAATCTTGCCAAAAGAGCCGCGCATTTGCGAGCGGCGCAGCCGCGAAGCAATCCAGAA
>JASGCR010000055.1 GCA_030054015.1 Candidatus Symbiobacter sp.
TAGAGGGTAGAGGGTAGAGGGTAGAGGGTAGAGGGTAGAGGGTAGAGGGTAGAGGTAAGAAAAATGAGCGTCATTACCCGCCGGACTGCAAGCGGATTACCGCTTGCAGTCCGAGTCGGGTAATCCCCCAGGAGTTTTGAGGAATAATACTCCTGGGGGATTACCCGACACGAAATATCCGTTACACGGGTCGCCGCGTAAGTGAAAGCGGCGACAAAATAAAGTTGCCGCCGCTTTCACTTACGCGGCGGCTTTCGGCGGGTAATGACGCTCTTTTTTTGACGCTCTTTAGTTAGCGCGGCTTAGATAGCGTGGTCGGGGAGACCTCAATAATTTGCGAAGTTGCGGGTGCAGTATGAAGTTTGTGCTTCCATTTTTGGCGCGACATGTTATTTTGCCGTGTTACGATTTGACTGCAGAAAATTGGAAAATTCGGGCGATGACTGAAAAAAAATGGAACCATAAAATGCGTTTGGGGCAAAAACATCATCTGGCCTGGCTCGGCGGATTCTTTGCGGTGGCCTTGCTGCTTTCCGGCTGTAGCAACAAAGATGCCTATCTCGAACGCCCGGTCGAACAACTTTATAACGAAGCAATGGATCAACTGAGCGACGCAAAATATCTCGGTGCCGCCAAATTATTTGATGAGGTTGATCGCCAGCACCCTTATTCGCCCTGGGCCACGCGGGCCGAGATTATGGCGGCTTATGCGCGTTATAAAGCTACCGAATATGACGATGCCATTTCGGGTTCCGAGCGTTTTATTCAACTTCATCCGGGCAATAAATTGGTTGCTTATGCCTATTACTTAAAGGCGATTTGTTATTATGAACAGATCGAAACGGTTGATCTTGATCAGAAACTAACCGAATCGGCAGAATTATCCTTGATGGAACTGATCCGGCGTTTTCCCCAAAGCGATTATGCCAAAGACGCCCAGGCAAAAATGAATTTGGTGCGCGACCATTTGGCGGGCAAAGAAATGAGCATTGGCCGTTGGTATGAAAAGCGGGAACAATATTTGGCGGCGATCAACCGCTTTCGCCGCGTGGTCGAGAATTATCCCACCACGGTTTATACCCCCGAAGCTTTGATGCGCTTGACCGAATCTTATTTGGCACTCGGCCTGTATGATCAAGCCAAGAAATCGGCAGCGGTTTTGGGCCATAATTACGCCACCACGAGTTGGTACCGCGACAGTTATGAGTTAATGATGTCATACCGCACCCAGTTTGAAGGCGGCGGCGACAGTCCCATGACCGCCGCTCCCGTGACCGCTCCCCCTAAATCGCCCCCCCCTAAATCGCCCCCCCCTAAATCACCCTAGCGCACGGTTTGATCTCATGGTGAAGGGTGATCCCGCCCCGCGCAATCGCAGTTTGCGGCTTGATGACGCAGATCGGGCGCGATTAAGCGAGGGGCTGCGCCATTTTAGCCAAAAAACGGATTTGGCGTCGTGCCTAGACCGCGTGATCGAGGGCGATTGTTTGGAGCAATTAAAATATTTACCGCCGCAGTCGGTTGATTTGCTGGTGGTTGACCCGCCCTATAATTTAAGTAAAAATTACGGGGCGCGGCGGTTTCGGCAACAATCCCCCGCAGCGTACGAGGCGTTTTTGCAAGACTGGCTTAGGTTATGCGTCGCTTTGTTGAAACCTAACGCCAGTATTTATGTGTGCAGTGAATGGCGTTCGTCTTACAGCGTACAAAAAATATTGGCGCAATATTTCATAATCCAAAATCGCATTACTTGGGAACGGGAAAAAGGCCGAGCCGCCAAGCAAAATTGGAAAAACGCCTGCGAAGATATTTGGTTTTGCAGCCTATCGCCGGATTATTATTTCGATCTCACCGCCGTAAAATTGGTGCGCAAAGTGATCGCCCCCTATAAAAACGCCGCGGGCTTGCCCAAAGATTGGCATATCGGCGAAGACGGCAATTTTCGCCTGACCGCACCTTCCAATTTATGGACGGATATTGCGGTACCATTTTGGTCGATGCAGGAAAATACCGACCACCCCACCCAAAAACCGGAAAAATTGATCGCCAAATTGATTTTGGCTTCGTCGCGGCCTGGTGCTGTGGTGCTTGATCCTTTTTTGGGGTCGGGTACCAGCGCGGTGGTGGCGAAAAAACTCGGACGGCATTATATTGGCATTGAACAAAATCCGGATTATTGTTTATGGGCGGCGAAAAGGCTCGAATTGGCGGATCATGATAAAGCGATCCAGGGCTATGAAGATGGGTTTTTCTTTGACCGCAACACCAAATTTGATACAGTCAAGTTGCGTAAGATGATCGGAAAATAATGAAATCTTTTCGGTGACGGGGAATGGTGAGTTTCTTGGGGTTGCTCAAAATATATTGGTAATTACAGGTCAAATAGATAATATTAATGTTTCATTGGCGAGAGAGAGGTCAAAAAATGTTTAGCGAATTCAAAGCCGCCCAAATGGCGGCGTTTTTCCTTGACCAAGCACCGGGCCAGCGTATGCCGCATTTGAAATTAATGAAACTTTTATATTTGTCGGATCGTGAGGCCATTCGGGTTTTGGGCTACCCAATTTCATATGACCAACCGGTGGCCATGCGCAATGGGCCAGTTTTGTCTTATATCTTGGATTTAATGGATGGCGATATTGAATCCCAACCAAATGGCTGGGAGGATTGGATTTCGGCCAAAGAAAATCATGAAATTGCCTTGCGTAAAACCATAAAGCGCGAAGACCTCGGTAAATTATCCGATGCGGTCATTGATGTGATGCAGTCCATTTGGGATAAATTCGGCAAAATGAACCAATGGCAAATACGGGATTGGACGCATAAACATTGCGCCGAATGGCGTGATCCGTCCGGCTCTTCTTGCCCAATTAAATTTGAAGATATCGCTAAAGCGGTTGGTTATGACTCTGATACAGCCAAAGAAGTTGCCGATGATATTCGAGAAGATTTCGCAATTGACCGTGTTTTTAAATCGTTGCGTCCAAGTACCTGATTCAAAATATTTAAGGATGTTATGAATTGCAGTGATTTGTCCGATCCCCCGACATAGGTATTGCTGCCAAAAAAGAGCGTCATTACCCGCAGATTTTTGCCGCGAAGCGGCATAAATCTGTCGGGTAATCCCCCAGGAGTTTTGGGAATAATACTCCTGGGGGATTACCCGACGCGCATGAATCCGTTTCACGGATTCATGCGGCGGGTAATGACGCTCCCTTTTTTTGCCACAATACTGACGCTCTTTAGTTAGCGCGACAGGGGATGCCTCAATAATTTGAGGGATTGAAGGGTGGTTAAGCAAACCTGGCAAAACCCGCTTTCGCTCGGTTGAGAAAATGCGATAATTGGTGTAAAACAATTTTACCACCTGGTCGAAAATTGAAAGGGAGCCGCGCATGAGACCATCCAACTTAACCCACGGGTCGCACCCGACGGGCGGGACGTTCCCGTCGCATGGGTCGCACCCGACGGGCGGGACGTTCCCGTCGCACGGGACGTTCCCGTGATTGTAAGTTTTGGCATCCGTGATTTTGTGCTGATTGAGCGGCTCGATCTTGCTTTCGCGCCGGGCCTGACGGTATTGACTGGCGAAACCGGGGCGGGGAAATCGATATTGGTGGATTGCCTCGCGCTGTTATTGGGGGAACGCGGCGATTCCGGTAGTGTCCGGGCGGGGGCGCAGCAAGCCACGGTGACGGCGGAGTTTGACCTGCCGCCCCACCATCCGGCCCAGGCGATTCTGGCCGCTCATGACGTGCCGCGTGATGCGCCGATGATTTTGCGCCGCATCATCACCCGCGACGGGCGCAGCCGCGCCGCCATCAATGACCAGGCGGTCAGTTTGATGGTTTTGCGCGAAATTGGCGCGGCGTTAATGGAAATTTTGGGGCAATTTGATGGGCATGGGCTGCTTAATCCGCTGACCCATCGCCGCACTTTGGATGAATATGCCCGCCAAATTTTGCCAGGCGGCGAAGATTGGCCGCAAAAATGCCGCGAGGCCTACTTCCAATATCGTGAGGCGCAAAAAGCCCTGATCGAGGCCGAAAAAACCGCATCAATCCGCGAAAAGCGCGAAGAAGAACTGAATCATTTTATTGCCGAACTCACCGACTTAAAACCCAAACCGGGCGAGGAGGCCGAGTTGGTGCAACGCCGCACCGCCTTGCAACAACGCGAGAAAATCCTCGCCAGCCTGGCGAGCATCCTGGCCGAAATTGCGGGCGAGCGCGGCGCGTCGGGGCAAATTGCCCGCGCCATGCGTACCTTGTCGCGCGGTGGTTTGGGTGCTGCCGCAACCGTGGCCGATGCCGCCAGTGCCGCCCTGGATCGGGCCGCGACCGAATTGGCCGAAGCCGAATCATTATTGACGCAATTGGCGCAATCGGATGATTTGGCGGCGGGGGGCTTGGAGGCGATTGAGGATCGGCTTTATGGCCTGCGCGCGGTGGCACGGAAACACCAAACCCAGGTCGATCAATTGGCGGAATTGCTGGAAAATCTTACCAATGAGCGACACTTACTGTCCCAATCGACCGAATTGATCGCGCAAAAAAGCCAGGCCTTCAAGCTGGTTGAACAAAAATGGCACCAGGCCGTGGCCGGATTAAGCAAAGCGCGGCAAATGGCGGCGCGGCGGCTTGACCTCGATATTGCCCGCGAATTGCCGCCTTTGAAATTGGAAAAAGCCCGATTTACGACCAAACTCGAACCTTTGCCCGCATCCGAATGGAATGACACCGGCGCGGAAAAAATTATTTTCGAGGTGGCAACCAATCCGGGATCATCGCCGGGGCCGTTGAATAAAATCGCATCGGGCGGGGAATTGTCGCGTTTTATGCTCGCCCTGGAATTGGTTTTGACCAAAAGCCGCGCCGCCGATAGTTTAGTGTTCGACGAGGTCGATAGCGGGGTCGGCGGGGCCACCGCCGCCGCGATTGGGGAACGGCTTAAAAAATTATCGACCGAGCGGCAAGTTTTGGTCGTCACCCATTCCCCCCAAGTGGCCGCCGCCGGCGATCACCATTACCACGTCGAAAAATTGGTTAAAAACGGCCAGACCATGACCCTGGTCACGCCGCTCTCGCCCAGCCAACGCTTGGAAGAAATTGCCCGCATGTTGTCCGGGGCCGCCATCACCAATGCCGCCCGCGATGCCGCCCAAGCTTTGCTTAGCCAGGCTTTGCTTAGCCAGGCGGCGAAAAAAACAAATAATTTGCTATAATATTCTTTTTTGAACTTTATCCACTATCATTTTGGAGACAATCATCATGGATCAAATGCCGCCAACCCGCACCACCAAACCCAAATTCATTATTGGCAATTGGAAAATGAATGGGATGTTGGAGGATGGCATCAAATTTCTCGATTTTCTGAGCGAGGATTGGTTGCGGCACACGCTGATGCGCCATCAAAGATATGCGATTATTTGCCCGCCCGCCCATTTGCTTTATCCCCTGGCCGAGGAGATGCGGCGGCTAATTGGCCGTGAGCGGAATTTTATGCTGGGGGGGCAAGATTGCTCGGCCGAGGCGGGGATGGGGGCGTTTACCGGCGAGATTGCCGCGCTGATGCTGCGCGATGCCGGGGCGCATTTTTGCCTGGTCGGCCATTCCGAACGCCGCACCCGCCATAATGAGACGAATGAATTGGTTGCAGCCAAAGCCGCGCGGGCGGTCGAGGCCGGCTTAATCCCCATCATCTGCCTGGGCGAGACCAGGCTTGAGCGCGAGGCGGGTGAAACCAATGCGGTGGTGGGGCGGCAATTGCGGCAATCTCTCGCCCTTATTCTGCCGTTTTTGAACCAGGTGAATGAAGAGGAAGCAAAAACCGCAACCCCCCATCTCAAGGCCATGATTGCGTACGAACCGGTATGGGCGATTGGCACCGGCCTGGTACCCAGCCCGCAAGACATTGCAGCCACCCACGGATTCATCCGCAGTACCTTGGGCGAATTATGCGCCGCCCAAGCCGGGGTCATGCCGATTTTATATGGCGGCTCGGTCAAGCCCGATAATGCCAGCGCGATTTTGGCGGTCGATGATGTCGATGGGCTGTTGGTCGGCGGCGCGTCGCTAAATGCCGCGTCATTTCGGGCGTTATGCGGGGCGTGAGTGTTTTTGTGCCAAAAAATATTTAAACAAAAGAGAATGTAATGACCGGGGATGAATGGGAAATCGCCAGGCTTTGTGATGCCGATAAATTATGGCTTAAAAGCCATGATTCCATGGTTTATTTATCACAAATGACTTTGGACGAACATTTAATCAAGCACCCCGAAATATCGCGGGAGGATTATCAAAATGTGCAGAAAATTTTAGATTCCGCCGAAGTATGGCACAAACCCAACCAACCAGAGCGTCTAATTTATGTAACCAGAATTGATGCCAAATATTTTACGGTGGTTAAACGCACCAAAAACGGCAGCAGGAATTATCTGCTCACCTTGTTCAAAAACTCTAAATTGTGGATACCAGATGGGGCGCTCAGATTACGCTAACATGCTTGTTTGAAAGAGGCAGGTTATGTGGTATCCGCCCACACTAGACCTCATCATTACCGGAGAGTGAACCCCGATAAAGGGTTCGGCAGGAGCCGATCAACGCTGCCTCTTATTCCAATATACCAAACCCATATGCGCATTTCAAGCGAAATCAGGAATATCGGTATTTAGGTCAAACGAGTCTGATTTGATTTTTCTAATGATTGAGTTAATGTCAAAATCGGTTCCGCGCGGAACGTAAATTCGCCAATCATTGCCCAGATGCGCAACAGTTGTTTGTTTTCGACTCAATCTCTGCCGACTCATGACAAAATAATGTGCCTTAAATTTAGGGACATCCTTATTATCAACCGTCAATATAGTTAAGATTAATTGAAATAATGCGATACCATGTTTGGCTTGTTGCAGGCCGAATTTTACCGAGTCGGGATTATCAGTATTCTTAAACTCAATGGCAACGGCAAAATATTCGTTATTTGATTTAATAATCATCAGTAAATCACAAAGAGAACGTAAACTTAATTCTGAATCGGCACGTTTTACAAAAATAGATTTCAATGTTGCGCTATTTTCAAAGCGAAATAAATAAAACTCGTGATTATCCCTTGCGCTGGCAAAGGTAATCTTAAAATCATGCTGCTCATCCTCATGATGAATATAAACATCACCATCAATTTCACGGTGGTGATGGCTGTGGATTGCAGATTTGATATAATCCAGTATATTTTCTTCCCTGGGCATAGCGACCTTCTTACTTAAAGGTTATTTGGGTTTGTCTCGATTTGAAACAATGGTTTGATACAGAGTGTTATAACAGTCATTCTGTTTTTCAATCGTGGCATCCATCGACGGCACTTCGATGCCGCCGGGATTAAGAATCGGGCAGGGCGTGACCACGGCATGATCACCCTGGGTGGTGAAGTGATAGGCCTTAACATCGTCGGGGTTTATGGTTTCATGCTCCAAATCGTAATCATACATTTCGGCGAATTCGTCCCGATTGGGGAATTCCTGGGACAACATCATCATATTGCTGATTTCGCGGACAATGTAATCGGAATGGGTGCTGATGGCGATCTTGGCACCGCCTTTGACCAAGCGCACCAATAACCGCGCCAATAAAATTTGGTTTTCGGGATGGAGGTTGAGTTCGGGTTCGTCGATCATAAGATTATGCTGATGCAATTCTTCTTTCAATTGTAACCATAGCCAAAGCCCATAAAGGCTACTTGACGTAGAGGATAACAAATAGAGCGGAATCGGCAGTTTTTTATTTAACGGCGTGCCGTAAACATTACCTTGATCATCTATGCTGTACCTCACCTTTGATAATTTCTCTTGTATGTATTTCATGTATTCATCCTCATTTTCAGATGAAACGCCATGTAAACGTCTCGCCTTTGCGAGCATTTCAACATATTCTTCAACCGGTTCAGGATAGGCCGCGACAGGCATTTTGTCCAAAATTTCTTTCGAGATGCGCTGTACAGGGCGTTTAATTTCCTGCAATAAATTCGCTTTATATTCATTTGTTTCTTGAAATGTTAAATTTAATCCATTGCGGCTGGCTGGAATAAAGTAAAAGTGTGGTTTTTGATAATATCGACCAGCAATAATTAACGATTCTATAGTGCTAATTCCTATTTCTTTAATAGCACTTTCTTTATTTAAATTGTCTATGGATTGATTGTACTCAGCCTCTGATTCTGTTTTATGAATAATTGGATCAATTGCTTTTCCCTCTTCGTCAAAATCAACGTCTTCGGAATCATAATATTCGTCGAATGTATTAATTTTAAAAGTAATTAACCCGTTTTTTAATTCCCAGTCAAATACATCACCCATGTTTGGCATAAAATCAATTTCATAAAATAAATCACTTAAATAATTATAATTATATTCTAGCGAAACAAAATGTGTTTCTCCAAGAAAACCGTTCATATTAAATACAGAATCTAATGAATTTTGAAATCCACTGCTAAAATACTCATCAAATTCATTTGAATTGTTTGAGATAATTTCAAGAATATTTATTGTTACTGTTTTATTTTGCAATAATTGTTCTGCATACTTCTCTAGGCATTTCAAATTAGAATAATTAGGATGATTCTTAAATGTATTTTTAATCGCCGCCCACAACACATACATGGCATAGGTTTTGCCGGTATTATTGGTACCGGTCATCACGGTTAATTTACCCGTCTCGATGGTGGCATCTTTTAATGGCCCGATATTCTGCATCCGAATTTTCATTGGGAATTTCTCTCCTTCATGCAATTTTGCGCCAAAACCGCAAAAAGCTTATCTTTCAAACAGTTATATTAGCTTTATCACGTTCTGATTCAAAAGTCACGGTTTTTCTTGGCATGTGTCACGAGCAAAACGATCTGTCCGCTTTGGGTTCTGTCTCTGTCTTGCTGTGAGCGAGAGTCTGTGCGATAATTATTAAAAGTTGAGTAAGCGCGTCTTCACCCGCCAATGTCGTAAGACATTGGTCGGGGGATCAGACGTAATTTAAAATTCATAATATGACTCTTAATTTTGAATCAGGCTCTAAAACACCGGCATTATAATCTACGGCACTGAATCAGGGTAATACATATCAATTGGGAAATTAGTAGATAATTCAAAAATTTTGCCATTACGATAGGCATAAATCTCATCACCATCTTCATAACGAAGGAAAATCATGTCTCGATCAGTCACAAACTCACGAAAATCTTGATCATAATACGAATTCGTTTGTTTATTCTTCTCTCCCTTGCAATTGGTAAAATAAACACCTTCGCAATAGACCCCAATTTTATACCCTTTTTTTATAATATGAGGTGCCGGAAAGTTCCAGGTAAGATGATGAGGGCCATAACCTTCGTCCCTTTGGTTTTTTCCCGAAAGCAAAACATAAGACTCACTAATTTTATCTGGTTTTTTCTTATCGGCAATTAACATAATGACGCGAAATGAAATATCGCGTAAATTTTTGGGATTTGTATCCAATGCCGGATATTTTGGGGTATAATCCTGAATGAAATAAACGATGTCATCAACGCCATCACCATTGAAATCGCCCACTACGATTTTATAATCAATGCTATAATCTACTTTCCATCCCTTGGGCCAAATCGATTCATCAGGAATAGCCGAAGCAATAGGGGGAAAATTTCGTTTGGTTTTCTCGGATGATGCCGATTTAACATTGAATGCCATAATAAAACAAACAATGAATACAGAAATAAATGCGGCCATGCGGAGGAATGGTGAATAAACTGGAATTTTCATAGTCTGGAACTTTCTGTAGAAAAGAGTGAAGGGGGGAACGAAGATAAAATAGATTTACATTCGTTACGTTTTATTTTCTAACACGCTTCACGTAAAAAGGTGCTTTAGGATTGTTGCTCCTTTGTATGTGTGCGTGGGGTGTGTTGCCTTCAATTTCAGGGCCTTCATCTAAATATTTCCATCCATTACCATAACTTGCTTGTCCTGCTTTTTGAATTACATCTTCACCGACGTAATTAGAATGTAACGGATCAAGATACCTATTACGATATGAAAAATCAACCGCATTTCATGGAAGATGTCAAGAGGAAAAATCAAAAATATAGGAAAACAGGTGAAAAAATACCCGACCATCCCTAAGGAAAGTCCGAACAAGTCTAGTTTTACCCCCCCTTCTTTAGAAGGGGGGGAAAGCTCCGCTTAG
>JASGCR010000056.1 GCA_030054015.1 Candidatus Symbiobacter sp.
GCGTCGCTATCCCCCCCTTCTAAAGAAGGGGGGGTAAAACTAGACTTATTCAGAGGTTCCTTAGGGAAGGTCAGAAGAAGTCCTAAAACAGGAGCGTCATTACCCGCAGATTTTTGCCGCGAAGCTGCAAGCGGAAATCCGCTTGCAGTCTGGTGGGTAATGACGCTCTTTCTTCTCATTCTCTGTTCATGCCATGACAAAAGCCGCCGCCACCAATTCCTGTTGTTCACGCAAATGGCGTTTGAGCAAACCCGTGGCGGGTGCCGCCGCCGCCACCCGCCCGACATAGTCAAGCTCGCGCTCGGCCTGGTGGCAATCCTTAAGGACGCGGCGGATGCGGTCGGCGACAAAATGCCAAGAACCCTGGTTTTGCGGTTCTTCCTGGCACCACACGACATCGGCATGGGGGTAACGGCGAATTTGTGCGCTCAACAGCTCGTCTGGGAAAGGATAGAGTTCTTCCAGGCGAATAATCGCCACGCTGTCGATTTTTTGCGCGGCGCGATGTTCGACCAAATCATAATAAACTTTGCCGCTGCATAAAACGACGCGGGCGATGTGATCATCGGCGACCAAATTTTTGTCGGTTTCCGGCAGAATCCGTTGGAAACCCGAACCGTTGGTAAAATCCTCTAAATCGGAGGCGACATGTTTGGCCCGCAACAAAGATTTGGGCGACATGACGATCAAGGGCTTGCGGAAACTGCGCTTTACCTGCCGCCGCAGGACATGAAAATAATTGGCGGCGGTGGTGCAATTGACCACCTGCATATTATCCTCGGCGCAAAGTTGCAGATAACGTTCGGGGCGGGCCGAGGAATGTTCCGGCCCTTGGCCTTCGGAGCCATGTGGCAGCAACATCACCAAGCCCGACATGCGCAGCCATTTCGATTCACCCGACGCAATAAATTGGTCGATAATCACCTGCGCCCCATTGGCGAAATCGCCAAATTGACCTTCCCAAATCACCAAAGCATGGGGGTCGGCGAGGGAATAACCATATTCAAACCCCAAAACCGAGGCCTCGGCCAAAGGCGAATCGACAATTTCAAACGCGGCTTGGCTCGCGGCAATGTGCTGTAACGGGGTATAGCGGGTTTCATTGGTTTGATCGATCAAGACGGCATGGCGGTGGCTGAACGTGCCACGCGACACATCTTGGCCCGACATGCGCACCGGATTGCCTTCGAGCAACAAACTGCCAAAAGCTATGGCCTCGGCGGTCGCCCAATCTATTCCCGTGCCGGAGTCGATGCTGGCGCGTTTCGCTTCTAATTGGCGTTTGATTTTGCTGTTAAGGTTGAAATCGGGGGGGACCTCGCACAGTTTCAGGCCAACTTGCCGCAACATGTCCTCGGTAATCGAGGTTTTGCCATTGCGATCTTCGCTGGTATTGGCGGTACCCAATCCGACCCAAGCCCCTTCGAGCCAATCGGCTTTGTTTTCCTTAAATCCCTGGGCGGCGACGAATTCGCTTTCGTAAAAGGCCAGGCGGTCGGTTATTTTTTGTTGCAGCGCGTCCGCCGTCGCCAATCCCTCGGCCAAGAGTTTTTGCCCATAAAGCTCGCGCGTGGTGGGTTGCTTGGCAATCGCGCGATACATAATGGGTTGGGTAAATGACGGCTCGTCGGTTTCATTATGGCCGTGGCGACGATAGCAAAACATGTCAATCACCACATCGCGGTGGAATTCCATCCGAAATTCGGTGGCGAGGGCGGCAACCCGCAACACCGCTTCGGGGTCATCGCCATTGACGTGGAAAATCGGGGCTTGAATCGCCTTCGCCACATCCGAGGGATAGGGGGTAAAACGCGAATAGGCCGGGGCGGTGGTAAAACCAATTTGATTATTGACGATGAAATGGATGGTACCGCCCGTGCCATAGCCGCGCAATTCTGCCAAAGCCAAGGTTTCCGCCACCAATCCCTGGCCACAAAAAGCGGCATCGCCATGCAGCATCATCGACATGATTTTGGTGCGGTTGGTGTCGTTGGTTTGCCGTTGTTTGGCGCGCACTTTGCCGACCACCACCGGATCGACTGCTTCGAGATGGGACGGGTTGGCGGTGAGGGATAAATGGATTTTTTGCCCTTGATACTCGCGGTCAGCCGAGGTGCCAAGATGGTATTTTACGTCGCCCGATCCTTCGACATTTTCCGGGTTGGCCCCCATGCCTTGGAATTCCGAGACCAATTTTTTGATCGACACATCCATAATATTGTGCAGCACATTGAGCCGCCCGCGATGCGGCATCCCAATCACCAATTCGGTGAGTCCGAGTTTCGCCCCGCTGCGCAAAATCTGTTCAAAAGCGGGGATAAGTGCCTCGCCGCCTTCGAGTCCAAAACGTTTGGCACCGGTGAATTTGCGGTCAAAAAATTGTTCAAACAATTCGGCATTGACCAGACCATCATAAATCGCGTGTTTGCTGGTGGGGTCGGTGGCGATGTGGTGAAATTTATCGTCTTCGACGCGGTTTTGAATCCAGCTTTTTTGTTCCGGGTCTTGGATGTGCATAAATTCGACGCCAATCGTGCCGCCATAGACCCGCCGCAATTTATCGATAATTTGCCGCAACGTCGCCCGTTCAAACCCCAGCGTATTGATAAGTTCAATCGGGCGGTCATAATCCGCATCAGAAAAGCCATAATGTTTGGGATCAAGTTCGGGGTGGCTGCCCGGCGGGGTGATGTGGAGCGGATCCAGGTCGGTCATAAAATGCCCCCGCACCCGATAAGCCCGTATGAGCGCAATCGCCCGCAGGGAATCGCTGACATTTTGCTTGAATTTTTCCGCCGTGGCGGCCGCGTCGGCGGCCTGGGCTAGGGTTTTTTCAATTGCAGTGTTCCCGTTTTTATAGCCCGGTGCCTGGGGTGCCTGTCCATTGGGCATGTCGGGTAAATCGGGTAAATCGGCAAAAAATTCCGCCCATTCGGGGATTACCTGGCTGCGGTCGGTTTGAAATTGATCGTACAAAGCGGACAGATAGGACGCATTGCCGCCAGAGAGAAGGGAATTAAGATCGTTGTTCATGATCATCGCGCCTCGGTCAAAAATTTTCTAGGGTACGCACCAACAGATCGACATTTGTATAGCAATCTTTGTCTATTTTTATATTTTCACGCGCATGTTCGTCGCGCAGAGACACGGCATTTTTCTCGGCATCATTAATTCTATGCTTGGTTTTGTCATAATGATCGACATCAGCTTTGTGATAATTTGGGAGTCGGTCGGGGTGATTTAGTAAATTTTCCATCTCATTACTTGTTCTGATCCCGTTTACCTTAGTAAAATGCAACACAAGCCATAATTCAAAGCAGGGAATGGAAATTATAGCGGAAAATCGGGTTTTGTCCCATGATTTAGATTCATTCATTTGTTCTATTTTGGTTAAATGCTGACGAAATGGCCCTTCTTTGTCTTTATGTTGATCGCGGTCAAACACGATGTAAACGGCGTCAAATTCCTCGCCTTCTGCTTCGGCAATTGCCGAATCAATGACGTTTTTCGGGTGCGTGCCATAGCGTGATTTTTTCACCACGATTTGCTCGCGCGAAAGGTTGCGTGATTGGCGGAGGGCTTTGAAATAATTAATTTCGGTTTTCTCCCCTTCGCATACCACCAATATCTTTTTTGCCGGCGAATTTTTTACTGGGTTGCGGCGAGAAAAATCATTGGATTTCTTCATGGCAGGCTCGGATCATTGATAATTTTTGGAATCGCGCCAAATGCGCCATGATAATAGGCTTTTTCCCGCGACGTACCTGGCGGGATGTCGTAATCGTTTAACGAATAGAGTTTCGATTGTTGATTATCCTTTTGCGTAAACCAAATCTGGTCATCGCGGAGCAGTTTTGCGTCCAGCAATTGGCCTTGGTGGGTGGTGAAGATGAGTTGCGCCATTTTGTTCTTTTCACTTTGGAACAGTTCAATCAGATATTTGACCAAATGAATATGTAGGCTGTTTTCTAATTCATCAAAAACAATCAAGCCGCCGTACTTCAGAATGTTATAACATCTGGCGATCGTGGTTATATAAGCTCTGGTTCCAGACGATTCGTCAATCATGTTTAGATAAAACGTGTTGTTTTCATTCGTAACGTGCTTGCCAAAATAATTCAACCCATTTTCATTAAAAGCATTTGCATTTTTTGAATGTTCAAGGTTAGTGCCATACGTAATCTCGTTTACACCAGTATCTACTTTGGCGATAAAATCAGATAGCTCTGACAATTTTAGTTCACGATTCATTTCGAAAATATTTGGGTGGTGTACATATGTAACTACATAATTTGAAATAAAATCAAGTAAGTTACTACAACCTTCTAATTTAATTAAAGACGCAACACTTAATAACATTGTGTTGCGATCATTCATAATTTTGGGATCTAATAATACATTAATCTTGTCTATTGGCAAATTTGCACCAAATTCATACTCAAATCTTTCGGTGTGATTATGCCAATTTCTAAAAAAGATTAGCTCTTCATCGCCATTGTCAGATACAGAAATTAGCTTTTCACTTGACAATAACCATCCCATCTCAGTTTTAATAATTGAAATTGAATAACTATATAATATTCTCAGTTTCGACTCTGGAAATGCAGTCATTTCAAAGTAAATGGGTTCATTTTTGTTAAGCGCATAAACACACGCATCCAATAACTTGCTGTTTATATTTAATGAATTGTTAAATTTATTTAATTTACTAAAAACATCAATTGCGGCAAAAATACTCGTCTTCCCACTCGCATTCGCGCCAAAAATACAGGCGACTTTGAGCAGCCGCGGCACCAAGGGATGCCCGGTTTCGACATAATTTTCGGGCAAATCGTCACGATGCGGCCCCTCGCTGTCGGCGACCATCGACAACACCGCTTCGTCTTTAAACGACCGAAAATTGCGAACTTTGAACTCAACCAGCATGTTGCAAACTCTTGGTGATAAAATCCACTATAACTGACCGAAACTGACCGAGGCGGCACGTTGCCGCAAAACCATGCGTTTTGCTTAAAGCAAGGGCGCGGAGTCTGGCAATTTTTGTGAGTCGGGAGGGGCAAATGGGGGCTTTTTACACCTTCGCTCTGCGCCTGCAATTGCCTACGCAATTGCAGGCGCAACCGCTCAGGTAAAGTCCCCCCACACCCCCATAAAACGTTAAGGGGCAAGCCCCTTAACAATCCCCTTCTACTTTGGTATCACTATCGCTTCAACAACTCTAACATCGATGTCCCCAAGGCCGCAGGCGAATCCGCCACTTTGATCCCGCAACTGCGCATTTTCTCGATTTTGTCCTTGGCCGCGCCGGTACCACCCGAAATAATCGCGCCCGCATGTCCCATCCGCCGACCCGGCGGCGCGGTTGACCCCGCAATAAATCCCACCACCGGTTTTTTGCGTTTGTGCCGCACCAGGAAATCGGCGGCTTCTTCTTCTGCCGAACCGCCAATTTCGCCAATCATGATCACCGCCTCGGTCTCATCATCGGCCAGGAACAAATCCAATACATCGATAAAATTGGTGCCATTCACCGGATCGCCACCAATCCCGACACAGCTCGATTGCCCCAATCCCGCCGCCGTGGTCTGCGCCACCGCTTCATAGGTAAGCGTCCCCGACCGCGAGACAATGCCAATTTTGCCCTTTTTATGAATATGACCCGGCATGATCCCGATTTTGCATTGGTCGGGCGTGATTACGCCAGGGCAATTCGGCCCCACCAAACGCGTCGCCGTCCCCGCCAAAGCCCGTTTCACCCGCACCATGTCAAGCACCGGAATGCCCTCGGTAATTGCCACCACCAGGGCGATTTTGGCGTCAATTGCCTCTAATATCGCATCGGCGGCAAAGGGCGGCGGCACATAAATGACCGAGGCATTGGCCCCCGTCACATGCGCCGCCTCCGCCACCGTGTCAAACACCGGCAGGTCAAGATGTTTGCTGCCACCTTTACCAGGAGTTACCCCTCCGACCATTTTGGTGCCATAGGCAATGGCTTGTTCGGAATGGAAACTGCCTTGGGCTCCGGTAAATCCTTGGCAAATCACGCGGGTTTCTTTATTGACCAGAATCGACATGTTATGCGGCCTCCTTGACTGCAGTCACGATTTTTTGCGCAGCATCGGCAAGATTATCCGCCGACACAATCGGCAAACCCGATTCGGCGAGGATTTTTTTGCCCAACGCCACATTGGTGCCTTCTAATCGCACCACCAAGGGGACATCCAGGCTGATTTCACGGGCGGCCGCCACGACACCCTCGGCAATCACGTCACAGCGCATGATGCCGCCAAATATATTGACCAAAATCCCCTCGACCGCCGCATCCGACAGGATAATCTTAAACGCCGCCGTCACCCGTTCCTTGGTCGCGCCGCCGCCAACATCGAGGAAATTGGCCGGATCGCCGCCGTAAAGTTTGATAATATCCATCGTTGCCATCGCCAAACCTGCGCCATTGACCATACAGCCAATATTGCCATCCAATTTGACATAGGAAAGTTGGTGTTTGCCGGCCTCGCGCTCGGACGGGTCTTCTTCGTCTTCGTCGCGCAATTCTTCGATGTCGGGGTGGCGATAGAGCGCGTTATCGTCAAAGCCAATTTTGGCATCCAGGGCCAAAACCCGCCCATCGCCCGACACCACCAAGGGATTGATCTCCATCATGGCCGCGTCTTTGGCGATAAAGGCATCATACATGCCTTTGACGAACACGCCCAAAGCGGCGGCTTCTTTGCCGACCAACCCCAAGCCAAACGCCAATCGCCGCACATGGAACGGCATCAAACCCACCACCGGATCGACCGTGATTTTCAAGATTTTTTCGGGGGTTTTGGCCGCCACTTCTTCAATGTCCATCCCCCCCTCGGTCGAGGCGATAAAGGTTAATCGCGCGGTCACGCGGTCAATCAGCAACCCCAAATAAAGCTCGCGCTTGATGTCGCACCCTTGTTCGATATAAAGCCGTTTGACCAACCGGCCTTGCGGCCCGGTTTGTTTGGTGACCAAATTCATGCCGAGCATGTTCTCGGCGGTGGCTTTCACCTCGGCGGGGGATTTGACGATTTTCACGCCGCCGCCTTTGCCGCGCCCCCCGGCATGGATTTGCGCCTTGACGACATAAACCCCGCTGGGCAGAGATTGTGCGACTTTTTCGGCCTCGGACGGCGTCCAGGCAATGCCGCCTTGCAAAATCGCCACGCCATATCTGGCCAATACGGCCTTGGCTTGATATTCATGGATGTTCATATGACCCCCTAAATCGTTCTTTGACGGCGGAATTTCCGGCTCAAATAAAATCTTTTGCACCTGTTGTTCGGCTGTATTTAAGCCGATTTCTTGTCAATTTCGACCGCCGCATCGACCAATTTTTTCACGGCGGCACAGCTTTGGTCAAATTCGGCCTGTTCATTGGCATTGAGGTGAATTTCAACAATCCGTTCAACCCCACCCGCCCCAATCACCACCGGCACACCCACATAAAATCCTTTTTGCCCAAATTGCCCCGTCAAATAGGCGGCACAGGGGAGAACCCGTTTCTCATCGCGCAAATAGGATTCGGCCATTTGAATCGCGCTGGCGGCTGGCGCATAAAAGGCCGAACCGGTTTTAAGCAGGGCGACAATTTCGCCGCCGCCATCGCGGGTGCGTTGGACGATTTCCGCCAGGCGTTTCTCCGACAACCAGCCCATTTTTATCAAATCGGTCAGGGGAATCCCGGCCACGGTGGAATAGCGCGGCAGTGGCACCATCGTATCGCCATGACCGCCCAGCACAAAGGCGGTAACATCGCGCACCGAGACCTTAAACTCCTCGGCCAGGAAATAACGCATCCGCGCCGAATCCAGCACCCCCGCCATGCCGACCACTTTGTGGTGCGGCAGCCCGCTTTTTTCGCGCAGCAAATACACCATCGCATCCAATGGGTTGGTCACGCAAATGACAAAGGCATCGGGCGCATGTTGTTTAATCCCAGCCCCCACCGCCGCCATGACTTTGGCGTTGATGCCAATCAGATCATCGCGGCTCATCCCCGGTTTACGCGGCACACCCGCCGTTACAATCACCACATCGGCCCCGGTAATGGCGGCGTAATCATTGGTTCCGATCAATTTGGCATCAAAACCCGATACCGGCGATAATTCGGCCAGATCAAGGGCTTTGCCTTGCGGGATACCCTCCATCACATCGAACAAAATCACATCGCCCAACTCTTTGAGTCCCGCCAGCAAGGCCAAAGTCCCGCCAATATTTCCCGCCCCAATCAGGGCAATTCGATTGCGCGCCATGGTGAATTCCTAAGAAAAATAGGGTTATGGATGTGCCATTTCTTCCAGGGTGTGATGAGAAAAAACGGGCAAAAAGATGATATCCATGACAGACTAACGCTAATTTTGCTGCATTGCAACAAAAACGATATTCTTGTTTAATCGCCAAAAATGGGCTTAAAACATAATGAGGGCAGGCGAAGGCCAAACCAATTTGTCCTTTTTGATCATGAGGGATTTTAACATGAGTGACTCATATGATATTGCAATTATTGGCGGCGGTCCTGGCGGATATGTCGCTGCCCTTCGCGCCGCCCAAAATGGCAAAAAAGTCGCGGTCATCGATAAACGCCGCGCCTTGGGAGGAACCTGTTTGAATGTCGGTTGTATCCCGTCCAAGGCTTTGTTGCAATCGACCGCCAAATTTTGGGATGCCGCCCATGAATTTGCCGATCACGGCATTCAAATTGGCGGCTTGAACTTTGATCTGGGGCTGATGCAAGACCGCAAAGACCAGGTGGTCGCGCAAACCGTCAAAGGCATCGAATTTTTATGCAAAAAGCACAAAGTTACCTTTATTCACGGTACCGCCAAATTTTTATCGGCAACGCGTTTGGCGATCACGGCGGATACGGGCGAAAATTCCGAGATTCAGGCCGAAAATATCATCATTGCCACCGGCTCGACCCCGACTTCCTTGCCTGGCATTGCCATTGATGAGAGCAAAATCGTGTCTTCGACCGGGGCTTTGGCGTTAAAAAAAGTGCCAGGCCATTTGGTGGTGATCGGGGCGGGTGTGATTGGGTTGGAATTGGGATCGGTGTGGCGGCGTTTGGGAGCCAAAGTAACCGTCATCGAATTTTTGCCCCACATTACCCCATCGGTGGATCAGGAAATCGCCAAAATTTTACAAAAGGAATTAACCAAACAGGGTTTCGTATTTAAATTATCAACCCGCGTGGTCGAAGCCGTCACGGTTGAAAATGAAGTGGCGTTGCATCTGGAATCCGATGACGGCAAGAATTCGGAGACGATCACCGCCGATTGCGTGTTGGTGGCGGTGGGGCGTAAACCCTGTACCGAGGGCTTGGGGTTGGAGGAGATCGGCATTGCCCTCGACCCCCGCGGTCGCATCCAGATCAATGACCATTGGCAGACCAATGTTCCATCGATTTATGCCATCGGTGATGTGGTGGCTGGCCCCATGCTCGCCCACAAAGCCAGCGAAGAAGGGGTGGCGGTGGCCGACCTGCTTGCCGGCCGTTACGCCCATATTTATTACGATGCCATCCCCGCCGTGGTGTACACCAATCCCGAAATCGCCCAAGTCGGTTACACCCAAGAACAGTTAAAATCCGAAGACCGCGCGTATAAACTCGGCAAATTCCCCTTTACCGCCAATGCCCGCGCCCGCGCCAATGGCAACACAGCAGGAATGGTGAAAATCCTGGCCGATGCGGCGACGGATCGCGTATTGGGGGTACATATTATCGGCCACGAAGCCGGCGAGATGATTTTAACCGCCGTCGCCGCCCTGGAATTCGGCGCCAGTGCCGAGGACATCGCACGCCTTTGCGCCCCCCATCCGACACTGTCAGAAGCCATCAAAGAAGCCGCATTGGCGGTAGATGGTGCCGCGATTCATATTTAGGTTTTTTTTTCGATGCATGACGTTGTTTTAGCGAAGAGCCTGGTTCAAAATTAATTCAAAGAATTTCAATAAGTGAGCGTCATTACCCGCAGATTTTTGCCGAGAAGCGGCATAAATCTGTCGGGGCCTGTCCCCCCGCCAATGTCGTAAGACATTGGTCGGGGGAAATCCCCAGGAGTATTGTCGCCAAAAAAGGGAGCGTCATTACCCGCCGGACTGCAAGCGGGAATCCGCTTGCAGTC
>JASGCR010000057.1 GCA_030054015.1 Candidatus Symbiobacter sp.
TGGGGAAGGCGGCAAATTCGTCACCAATAATCGGCGCATTGCCGTAAAATCCCCCCGCGTGATAGACCATGGGTTCAAGTGTTACAAAATGTTCGCTGCCATTTTCTTCGGTAATGACAATATTGATTGATGGCGTAGCATATGGATTGACACAAACCAGTAATTTATCCTTTGGTGCAATGTTTTCGATGTGACGAACATTGTAACGATGCACCCCTAGTTTTAACGGCGAGAAACCAATAGTTAAATCTGCCGCCACAGTGACATAAACGGGCTTGGTATGACTTATGGCAAAGCAAGTATCGGCATCGGGCGGGACGCGCAATTGGCTTTCGAGTATTTCCAACCATGCCGCATGTCTGGTTTTTTTATGGCGGCGGTGAATGCGGGTGGCTTGGAATTGATCGCGCCAATCATCGCAATGTGCCTGTAATTCCTTGAGATTTTGCGGGGTATTCAAGCATAACCGCCCCTCAAATTCGCGTTCAACAATCTCGTGAGCGCGTTCAACTGAGCCGTTCACCCGCGCCGCGCCGGGCATGTGAACAATCGACCGCACCGACAGGCGTTTGAGCAAATTCTGAAACAAATTCGCGGTATTAGCAGCCCCGGCATCCATCATCAAAATCTTTGGTACACCGTGCATCGGGTCGCTGGAGCGGCGGGGCTGAATCGCACCAATGAAAGCATTCATCAAGTTTTCACTCGATTCCGACCCCATGCAGTAATGAACATAAAATGCGTGAGAGTAATGATCGGTGACGACATAACGAATCACCCGATATTGTTGAATCTTGGTAAGATTATGCGGCTTGTTGTGATAATATTTGCGACTATCAATCGGCACCAATCCGGTTTCAGGCAAATAAAACAACACACAAACTGACGCATCAATTTGCCAAACATGATTAGGATGCTCTGAGCGCATTTGCGTATGCGGGGACGGGATAGCGAGTTGACTGGGATGGACATGGTGTCGTTTCATTTGGTTTAGTATAGTCGTAAGCGACGCATCGGTACCAAGTATTTCACCCGTTAAAGGGTCACTTTGATTTTGCAAAATTTCATTGGCGGTGCGGATGGTTAATGTCCTTTTGCCGGTCGCTCTGGCGGATGCGTAAGTCATCGCGCCAATCTTTTGTACTGTTTCCACGGATACCTTCGACTTTCCATAATCACTGCGCCTTTTACGCGCAGAACAAAATCCAAATTGCGGCAATAATCGATAAAGTGTAGGCCGACTAATGCCCAATTGTTTCAAAGCAACTTTCAAAATATCCGAGGTCTTGCCAAACTTTGCATTTTCCAATTGCTTGACAAGTTTCCTCAGATATTCTTGGGTAGCGAGGTCGTATGCGGGTTTGGGCATAAGCCAATCCTTTTAGACTGAACGTTTTACAGCCCTTTTCGGTGACAATTACAAACGCGGTGCCGCATTTTTATGCCAATTTGCCAAATTTGCCTCGAATTGCTGGTTAATCCGTATCCAGGTACCATTGAACAAATTCAATAGATCATGGGCAGATTCAACCGTATTCAAGTCAATTGAGGCATCATTTGACCAAAAATCAGTCAGCAATTGCGAAAGTACATCTGTCTGTTGCCCCATTTTTTCCAACGATTCACTCAATCCTTTGCGCATCACTTTGCAATCTTGGATACGGTGGGTTTCCAGTTCGTCGCGTGTATACTCACGCTTCTTTAACTTTTCGAGTTGGTTTTGCAGCCGATTAACATCGACAGCCAGTTTTTCATTGCGGGTTTGCAAAACATCATTATCCGCCTCTTTCTCGCGGAGTTTGGTGCGCAAAATCCGGCCGGGGGTTTTATCGATTTCGTCGAGATCAAGCCCAGCAATCGACCCCCCATTTGCCAAGTCGATGAGGGCATCATCCTCTTCAACCAGTAATTCAATCAATTTTGAACTGGGGAGTTGTAATAATGGTTCGGCATGATCGCCTAATTTGCTAAGTCTCATCGTGGCACTCATCGTGCGCTGGGCGGTACGAATGCCAATGCCAAGTTTATCAATCGCAATCAAAAAATCACCGTGCGGCGTTAATTCTTTGAGAATAAGTAACCGCTTGCCGACTTCAAACATTGAATAACTTGCCATTGCTTGAAATTGGCGAATGCCGTCAATGATCACTTCACTTTCCATGCTGCCTTCGTAACCAATCGCCGCCGCTACTTTCGTGGCATTGGAGTGCGTCGATGTGATGGGATAAAGCACTTCAATATTATCGGCGTTGCCAATTGGCACAATATTGCTTTCAATTGATTCAAGGTTCGTAACCATAATATTGCCGTCAATTGGCTCAATATTGGCAACAGCCATATCGGTTGTGGTTGACTGGGAATTGTGTGACTTGCTCGATTTCTTAGACATAATAGTTATTCATTCCTAAGTGACGTTGCTTAACTCATTGTAGGATTTACAAAAAGTTTGATTCTTTATTCCGTATCGTTGCTTTTGCCACGGGCGAGGCTTCCCATGCGTTCAGAAAGCCGCCAGCGCAAAAGATTGTGACTCATGCGCTCAACCATTTTTTCTTCGTACATAATGAGCAAGTAGCGAAAGACATATTGCTCGTTCATGTTAAGTAAAACGGAGAGTTCTCTGGAAGTCATGCCTAATTCCCAATTCTCACTTAAATAAAACAATATCCTGATCGTCCGCCTGACTGATGTACCCTTAAATTCCCCACTCATAATTATTCATCCCCCGATGTCAAAATTATCAATTTCTGCAAAGTGACTTTACAGACTTGTTAAAGCATAAAGACCTATGTTTGAAATTCGTTGATATTCACGATTTCGATAGACTTCATGTTTTCATTGGTCTTTACCAATGGTTCAGGTGCTACTTTGCTCGGCTCTACCAGACCCAAAGCGACGGCAATTTCATAACTTTTGCCGCGCATTCCTGTATTTTCATACATCAATACTTTGCTGAGCGAGTCACGTTTCCACCCATTTGCTTTTGCCAATGATGTGATTGTTATCCCCATACTGTTCATTTCTGTCCTAATTTGTTGCCTTGTTTTCATGATAATTACCTGTTATAGGGGTTGAATACGCGGTTATGAGAAAGAATAAAACATATTTTCGGATAGATATGTTGTAACGATTATCTAAACGTATATATCTCTGAGGTGACTCTTCCTCTCGCCAAACACATCTCATGGGATATATGCGCCTACGCCCGTATAAGAGTCCACTAAAAAAATGATTTTTGTAAAAGATTTATTCATTTATACCTATTGTTATGCTATTACTGTTTCAACCCATCATCTATTACGAATAAAGAGAATAACCATCGTGGAAGACCAACTCGGAGCAAGATTAAAGTCTGAACGCAGGAGACTTGGGCATACCCAAGCCAGTTTTTCTGAGTTATGTGGCATTGCGACAATTACCCAAAGTCTATATGAGGGCGACAAAAGAAAACCTGACGCGAAATACTTACAAGCTGCTCACAAAATTGGCGCGGATGTTACGTATATTCTTTTCGCGGTTCGTCAGGTTCCGACATTAACTCCCCGTGAAACCGCTTTGCTTGATAATTATAAAAATTCTATGGAGGAAGGTCAGCGGTTTATTGAGCAAACCGCCTTACGGGAAGCGGAACGTAAAACCGAAATCTATCCCCAAAAAATAATCCGTAGAAACAATAAATCCACGGGTTAGACAAATATCGGCTAGACATTTGTCACTCTATCCACTGGATGGGGCAAAGATTTATTTATGCCTATTCTCGTAACTGAGGTTCGCATATCATGCCTTCCAATCCTAAAATTGATCTTTCCGCCATTATTGGCCACGAATATTTGGCACGTCTTGACCAAGATTTGCGCCATTTCGAGGGCGTACGCTCTCACCAATATAATGACACGCTTAATAACCCGACTTGGGGCTGTGGTCGTTTGGCCGCCAAAGGGTTTTATCCGTCCGAAATCGATCTGATGCTGCAAAATGATATGGCCCAGGCCGCCCTTGATCTGGATGGTCAAATTAAGGCCTGGCGCAGTTTTACGCCATCTCGCCAAATTGCCCTGCTCAATATGATCTTCAATCTTGGCCCCAATAATTTTGGCGGTTTTGTCAAAATGAAACAGGCGATTGCCGACAAAGATTGGGCGGCGGCTTCGTTTGAATGCGCGTCGCCGAAATGGATTTCCCAGGTTGGCAATGACCGCGTTGACTACATCGCCAAATTATTGCGGGAGGGTTAGGCCTTGATTCCAATCATTGATTCGGTGCTGGGCATCGGCAAGGACTTGATTGAGCGGCTCATTCCCGACCCGGTGGCGCAAATGTCTGCCAAGTTAAAACTGGCCGAATTGCAAGCCAAGGGCGAATTGGAATCTATTTCTGCCCATCTTCAATTAAATATTGAACAAATAAAACTTAACGCCGCCGAGGAAGCCAATAATAATTCTTTTCGTGCGGGTTGGCGGCCTTTTATGGGCTGGGTATGCGCGGTGGGTTTTCTGTATGAATTTCTTCTGTGTCCTATCATTAACGGGGGTTTGATTTATTTCGTCAAAGCCGCGCCTATGCCCAGCATTGATACCTCTGCCTTAATGACTTTGCTCACGGGTATGCTTGGCATTGGTGGCCTGCGTACCATCGAGAAACTTCAAGGCATCAAGTAAATCACATTAATCAGGGTAAGTTTATGACCAATTTAGAGTCGATTCGTGCAAGTACTTTGATCATCGCGGTGATTAGTTCTTTGGGAAGTATCGCCAGTGTCTTGATTTTGCCTTGGCTTTATCTATGGCTTAAACGCGAATTTGTCAGCCGCCAAGAATGGTCTGTGATGAACACCGCCATCACCGACATCAACACCCGCATCGACGAACATAAAAGTGATTTCCGTGAAATCTACAACAACGCAACCGAGGCGCGGAACATCACCAGCGAAGTCAAACATGATCTTTATTACTTCACCAACGAAATAAAATCTATCCCGCGTCTTGATGAACGCATTAACCACATGACCGAATCTTTGGAGCGGGTCGAGGATATGCTTAACGTCATCATCAAAACCCATGTCCAGGAAGGTATTAAAAGCACCAAATGACACGCGAAGTTTTCCTGGCTTTGACGGCCTATCGCCGCCGTACCCTGTTGGATTTGTTGGTAAAATCCCAAGGCACATTGCCGATTGAGGCGTTGCATCTGGCGTTATTGGCCACGGGGCATCGCTATGTCGATGTTGATTTGGTGCGTGATGATGTGGCGTGGCTGGCGCAGCGTGGCTGCCTTTCACCCATCGCCGACCAGATTATCTCGATTTCGCCCTATGGCGAGCGGGTGGCGGCGGGTGATGTGTGGCTGTCCGGCATTGCCCGGCCAGAGCGGGGTTAGCCCATGCCCAAACGTTCGTCCATTTTGCGATTGCCGGATGCTGTGCGCGAGGAAATTGGCCGCCTGCGCCGTGCCGGGAAGACCATCGACGAAATTTTGCTGCATTTGCGGCAATTAGACCCAGCCCTTGCGCCGTCGCGCTCGGCACTTGGGCGGCATGTCAAGCATGTCGACGAAGTGGCGGCGGAATTATTGCAGCATCGTTCCTTGGCCGAGGCTTTGATTGAACGCGGTCTGAATTTGGACGATAGCCGCACCGCGCGGTTAAACATTGCCCTGGCGCAGACGGTGTTGGCTAAACTAATGCTGACTGATGATGGCGGGTTGGTGCAATTGGCCCCCAAAGATGCGGCGTTTTTGGCGGGTGCGATAAAATCCTTGGTCGCGGCGGCAAAATCGGATTCTGATCGGGAATTGGCGATCAAGCGGTCGCTTGCCAAAGACGGCACCCAGGCGGTTATGGCGGCCCAGGGCGAGGCGGCGGCGGCTGGGATGGTTCTCACCCCTGATTTGGTTTTAACCGCCCTGCGCACGGCCTATGGGGTGTAAAATGTGTGCATTATTATTGCCTTACCAACAAAATTGGATACGCGATAAATCGCGCCATAAAATCGGCATGATGGCGCGGCAATGCGGCAAAACTTTTACGGCGACATTAGAGGCCGTCGATGACTGCCTCGAAGCTGAGGTTAATCGCCAGAATAACAGTTGGATGATTCTCTCACGCGGTCAACGCCAAGCCGAGGAGTCGATCCATGCCGGGGCTGCCCTGCATTTGACGGCGACCAAGGCGGTGTTCAAGATTTTGGATTATAAATGGGACATTGCCGGCATTAACGCCCATGAAATTCGCTTTGCCAATGGCAGCAAAATCACCGCACTCCCAGCCACGCCCGATACCGCGCGGGGGTTTTCCCGCAATGTATTGCTGGACGAATTCGCCTTTCACCAACATTCGCGGCAAATTTGGCAAGCGGTCTATCCGGTGATCTCGGCGGGTAAGAAAATCCGCGTAATTTCTACCCCCAATGGTAAAAACAACAAATTTTATGACCTGATGACCGCGAACGATAAGATTTGGAGCCGCCACCAAGTCGATATTTACCAAGCGGTTTCTCAAGGATTGCCGCGGCAAATTAGCGAATTGCAAGCGGGTATCGGCGATCCCGAAGCCTGGCAACAAGAATATGAATTGGCTTTCTTGGATGGTTTGGGGTCGTGGTTGTCATACGATTTGATCTCTGGCTGCGAGCATGTTGATGCTGGCAAAACCGAAAAATACCAAGGCGGCCCGTGCTTTTTGGGTTGGGACATTGCCAGGCGCAATGATTTGACGGTGTTTTGGGTTTTGGAATTGGTCGGCGACGTGCTGTGGACGCGCCAAGTCACCGAGATGCGGCGGCAATCCTTCGCCGCGCAAAAGGCGCAATTGCACCAAATTATGACAAATTATCACATAATCCGCGCGGCGGGCGACCAGACCGGCATTGGCGAGGAACCCATGGAACACGCCAAAACAATGTACGGCGAATTGCGGGTTGAAGGGGTGATTTTCTCAGCCGCGCGTAAATTGGATATGGCCACGATTATGAGGGCGGCTTTTGAAGATCGGCGGCTGAGGATTCCCTTGTCCCCCGCCATTCGCGCCGATCTGCATTCGGTGCGCAGCGTGGTTGGCCCGTCGGGTGCGCCGCGTTTGCTGGCGGATCATGATGGCGGCTCTCACGCCGACAGATTTTGGGCGTGTGCCTTGGCTTGTACCGTGGCCGCTCTGCCGACGCAACCCTATTCATATCTTCCGATTGGCGGACGATCTGCTGGCCGTTCGGATGACGGGCTGGGTTGGGATGCGGATGATGGGGATACTCGCACTTCTGGCCACCACCGCCAATTTACCGCTTCTTTGCCACCAGGGGGACGAATATGGCGATAAATTTCCGGTTCGGCAAAGCCAAAAAAACCGCGCCGGCCATTGGTACGCCGCCTGCCACCACCATGAGCGACCTTACCCCCATCACCCATGCCACTCCTTTGCCGCCGACGGTCTCACGCCAAGCTGAATTGCTGGTGGCCGCGGCGGATGCGCAAATTTATGCCTCGCGTTCGCCCTGGGTGTCGGCGGCGGGGGATTATCTTGATCCGTTGCAACTGGCCGCGATTCTAAAATCATCTGAACAAGGCGTAACCCTCGAATTTTTGGAATTGGCCGAGAAATTAGAAGAAGTCGATCCCCATTATCGCTCGGTCGTCGGTACCCGCAAAATGCAAACCGCCGCGATTAGCCTAACGGTCGAGGCCGCCTCGGATGCCGCGCCTGATCAAAAAATCGCCGAGCATTTACGCGATATGATCGCCGACTGCGTCACGCCCTTTGTCATTTCTGATCTGATGGATGGGATATTCAAGGGCTTTGCCGTCGCTGAAATCATCTGGCAGGCTGGTAAAATCTGGACTCCGCGTGAAATCGCCTGGCGTGACCCGCGTTGGTTTCATGTGTCGGTTCAAGATGGCCGTACTCTCTATTTGCTGGATGCGGCGGGTTGGTCGCCGCTTTTGCCAGGCAAATTTATCTGTCACGTGCCAAATACGGGGAAGTCGGGCTTGCCGATTCGCAATGGCTTGGCGCGAGTGGCAGCCTTTGCGGTGATTGGCAAAATCTATGATCTGCGCATGTGGCTGGCCTTTGCCGAGGCTTATGGCTCGCCGATTCGGATTGGCAAATTTGGCCCCGAAGCCACCGAATCCGACAAAGCGATTTTGCGCCGCGCTGTCACCTATATTGCTGGCGATGCCGCCGCGATTATCCCCAATTCAATGGAAATTGCCTTTCAGTCGGTGGGCGGCAATGGCACGGGCGGCGCAGGCGGCGGTGGACAGACTTATGAATCGCTGTTGAAAACCCTCGATTCGCAATTGTCGAAATTGGTGTTGGGGCAGACGGGTACGACAGATACCGGCCAGCATGTCGGCACCGCCGACGCGCATGACCGCGTTCGCAATGATTTGGAAACGTGGGACGCGGCGGGGCTGGCCGCCACTTTAACCCGTGATCTGGCCGAGCCGTTTGTGCGGCTTAATTTCGGTGCGGAGGCGTTGGTGCCGCGCATTGAAATGCGGCGGGAAGACGCGCTTGATCGCAAATTATTGGTTGAAATTACGACGACTCTGGCGGATTACCAGGTGCCGATTCCGGTACAATATGTGTTGGATAAATTGGGCATTCCTGATGCCCATGACGGCGAGGCTTTGTTGGTTGGCGCGGGGTCGCCTTCGCAAGGTGCCGCGCCTGGCGGTATGATAGGCCCGTCAAACAGCAAAATCGCACCGATTGGCAAGATAAATGATAAAACACCAATTGCCGAGAATAATCAATCGAGGCAATCGGATAAAAACCAAGCCGCAATGAAAGAATATACCGCACAATCTCTCATGATTGCGCCGCCAATACAATTATCACCTTCGTCTTTACCAGTTATTACTAACGATTCGGATTCACAATCCGCCCTTGCTTCGCCAATGAATAACCCTGCTTTGGCTTATAATGCCGCTCTGCAAAATGGCATTAACCTGGCCGCCAGCGATTGGGTCGAGGCCAGCGCACCTATCCTTAATCCCTTGCAAGCGGCGGTTTCACAAGCAAAATCGTATAAAGAGGCTGCGCAATTGCTTAATGACCTAAATCCAAATACGACGGCGTTGGCGCATTTGCTGGGCGATGCGAATTTTGCCGCATATCTGTTTGGGTTGATCAATCAATATAGCTATCAACCGATTCCGCGCCCCATGCCTGCGCCTAAGGCCACGCCATGACCGACCAAGACGGCTATTATTATGATCTTATCCCCCTGCCGTTTAACGAGGCCATGGCCGCCTTGCAACAACGGGGCATTTTAACGCCGACCAAAACCTGGCTTGATCTCTGGCAGCACGAGCATTTATCGCAATTCACGGTTGCGCGGTCAATTGGTTATGATATTCTGGGCGATGTTTATGCGGCCTTGGTTGCCGCCGAAAAATTCGGCTTACCTTTTGAGCAATTTGCCGAGGGTTTGCAGCCCATTCTGGTCGCCAAGGGCTGGGTCGGCTATGATGCCGAGGGCAAAGCCCTTGGCACCCCCGCGCGGGTGCAAACGATCTATGAAACCAACATGGCGGTTGCCGCCGCGCGCGGCCATTGGCAACAAATATCCGAGGCCAGGGACGAGGCTCCTTATTTGCGATACACCGCCATGATGGATGGGCGGACGCGGGCTTCTCACCGCGCTTTGAATGGGATTGTACGCCATATTGATGACCCGTTTTGGGATGTGTATTATCCGCCCTGCGATTATCGCTGTCGCTGTACCGTCACGGCCATGAGCGCAAAAACCGCCGCCGAATATGGCTTTACCATCAGCGAAGCACCGCATAAAATCGAGTACATCCCTTGGACAAACCCGCGAACGGGTGAGATGTTAGAGGTGCCTTTAGGTGTCAATCCGGCCTTTGCGTACAATGTCGGCAAAAACCCGCCGCCGCCTTATAACAAGTCGAAACCCGTGATGCCTGATTTTGGTGGTGACTGAGATTCCAAATACGCCAACGCTGTCGTGTATGAAACGGGATTAATAAAGTTGGTTTAAGGATTGGGACAAGCTCTGCGCTGTTGGGATTTTTGGGGTTGGACAAGCTCGGCAAGGGCGGCAAAGAGGGCGATTGGGACAAGCTCTGCGCTGTTGGGATTTTTGGGGTTGGACAAGCTCGGCAAG
>JASGCR010000347.1 GCA_030054015.1 Candidatus Symbiobacter sp.
AGGAGTTTTGGGGAATAATACTCCTGGGGGATTACCCGACTCGGACTGCAAGCGGATTCCCGCTTGCAGTCCGGCGGGTAATGACGCTCTCTTCTTCAGCTTCTTAGTGTTTACCCCCGCAACTGACTGGGAAGAACCCCCTGCTCCGACGCGACAAAATCCGCCAAGGTGGGAATAAATTGCCCGCCTTTGCCATCCGCCACCATACGCGCAAATAATGCGGCGACGGCGGATTTCAGATCGCTGTCGGCCCCAACCGAGGCGGCGAAATTCAAGGCATAATGGGTGTCTTTGGCGGCGTTGCTGATGGCAAAGGCATGGGTCGACGGGTTACCCGCCAAAGTCCCGCCGATAAACGTGTCGTAAAACCCATTGCGCATCCGGCTTCCCCCAATCACCTGGTGGAATTGCGCCGCCGTGATGCCGCCCTTGACCGCCAGGCTTAAGGAATCGGCAAAGAGCGCGGCCATGCCCAGGGCGATGTAGTTATTCACCAATTTCATGGTATGACCGGCTCCGACCTCGCCCAAAACATTAATATTTTTGGCACAACAGCGCAGAATCGGCTCGATCTCCGGCCAGATCGCCGGATCACACCCCACCATCATATCGAGGGTACCCGCCTCGGCCTCAACCGGCGTGCGCCCCAATGGCGCGTCAACCAAATTCATGCCGTGCGTTTTCGCCAAAGCCGCCAGTTTTATCGTCACGCTGGGGTCGGAGGTCGAGCAATCAATGATCACCAAGGGCGATTGCCCGGGTCGCCGTTTGGCCGCAAAAATTCCGTCCTGGCCGGTCAAAATTGCGCTGACCTCAGCCGATCCCGTCACGCATAATAAGATCACATCGCATTGCTCGCCCAATTGGCTGGGATGGGTGGCCTCGGTCGCGCCCATCAATAATAAACGCTCAATCGGGGCGCGGTTTTTATGCCCCATCACGACCAAGGGATAACCCTGGGCGCGGAGGTTTTTCGCCATCCCCGCCCCCATCGCCCCAAGCCCAACAAAGCCACAAATTTTTCGGTTGGTTGAGGTTGGGGGCATTTTACATATCCTGTGACAAAGGGGTGACAAAGGGGTGACAAAGCCAATTTGACCTGGAATTAACCTGGAATTAACCTTAATTTAACCTAAACGAATCTGGTCGGCAATACGGGTGGCGCGGGGGCCGACTTGGGTGGCATATTTGCTGGCCAAGAGATTGGTCGCGGCTTGGTCATATTGCCCATTTTGCAACATCGCCAAGGTTTTCTTGAACCCCAGCAAAGTGCGAATCCCCATATTAAAGCCAAGATTGGCCAAGGCTCTTTGGCGGTTTTCGGTCATATTGCGCCACCAAGGCAATTCCCGATCCAAATCCGCCGCCACCCGTTTAATGTCATTTTCGAGCAAAAACGCGATCTCGGCATCCGACAATCCCACCTGGTCAAGATTGCGCCCCACCCCAATCGTGGTCAGCCCCACCGAATCCTTGTAAGGTTTATTCCGCACCCCTTCGTCCCGCCGCAAATCCGCCACAAGTTGGGTAAATAATGGTGAGTTATAAATATCCATCGCCAGTTCCTTTCGCAGGGACCTTCGCATTGAGGGTGCGTTTATGACCCAAAATGGCTTAACAGATTATTGAAATTATGCTTGAATTGCACATCTGTCAATTGGCTGGCGTAAAAAAACTGTCAAATTTATGATATTTGATTATTTTTATACGGGTTTTGCGGTGATTGCTTTATTTTCAATTTTGCCCGTGACATTTTTCAATTTTGCCCTTGACTTTCACCCCTCATCGGTTTATATTAAAGGCAGTACTCGACAGATTGGTCGTGTACGACGCCAACTTGGCGGTTCCTCCCTAAACTCGGCCGTATCACTCCGGTGATACGGCCTTTTTCATTGGCGCGTCCTGAGCGGTCAGTTTTTCGCCAGTCTTGTTGGCCCGATTTGGCCTGATTTTGCCCGATGCGCGTCATAATCAAAGATTGACACGGGAATTTATTTTGCCGTAATCATGCAGCTTGGAATAAGCCAAGGGCATGACGCGGCATTATGGGCAAATTTTTTATCGCGGCAACGTGCCGAGCGATTCGTTTTTTCCTGCGCCATCGTTAGAACAATTCGTGTCAAACTTAACACCCCTCAATACTTAAAAGGAAGAGCGTCAAAAAAGGGAGCGTCATTACCCGCCGAAATATCCGTGGAACACGGATA
>JASGCR010000058.1 GCA_030054015.1 Candidatus Symbiobacter sp.
TTTCTATCCCCCCCTTCCTAAGCAGGAAGGGGGGGTCAGTGACTTTTGCTACTTAATCAGACCTTCCTTAGGGAAAGTCTGAATAAGTCGAAAACTGTCTGACCTCCCCTTCCCGAAGCGAGGGGAGGATAGAAAACCTTAGCGAGCCGTAGGCGAGCGTTAGGTTTTCTTGGTGGGGTTGGTTCTTTAAATCGACAAGCCCAACCCCACCAAGTCTCGCTAATTTGCTTCGCAAATAAGCTCGACTATCCTCCCCTCCCTACGGGAAGGGGAGGTCATCAGTGTTTCTCGACTTATTCAGAGGTTCCCTAAGGAAAGTCCGAACAAGTCCTAAAAAAAGCGCGTCAAAAAAAAGGAGCATCACTCCCAACTGCTATTAACGGTAATATTTTATGAACCTAATCAATCAAATAAATACAATACCAAAACCGACCTGGCAAAAATGGCACCGACATTTGCGGGACGCGCCGAGCCAGAATCCAACCCAAGCCAAAGATTTATGGCGGGGGATGCGGTTGAAATTTGCCTCGATTTTGTTTTATGCGGTGCTGGCCGGGTTGGTGAAGCAACTAAGCGGCAAGATTCCGGTCGGCGAAATCGTGTTTTGTCGCAGTTTTTTTAGTTTTATTCCCCTGGCCTTGGTGATCAAAATCAATGGCGGGTTTTTTGCCCTGCGCACCCGTCATTTCAAGCGGCATTTATGGCGGTCGCTGAGCGGGATGGGGGGGATGTATTGCGGCTTTGCCGCGATTGCCATGATGCCGCTGGCCGATGCCACGGCGTTACAGTTTCTGACCCCGATTCTGACGGCATTATTGGCCTGGTGGATGCTGGGCGAGCATCTGCCCAAAACCCGCATGGTGGCTTTGCTGGTCAGTTTGGCTGGGATGGTCATGATTCTGCATCCCGGCGCGGGCGATGTCATGGCGGCGGGCCATCAGATGCGTTACATTTTTGGCGTGATCCTAAGTTTGGCGGCGGCGGTATTTGCCGCTTTTGCCATGATTGCGGTGCGGCAAATGACCCATACCGAGCCGGGCTATCGCATTGTCAGTTATTTATTTGCCACGACCTCGGTGGTGGGCCTGGTGAGTATGTTTTTTGATGCCGCCTGGCCCAGTCCAACCGATGCCATATTATTGGTTTTGTGCGGCGTTTTTGGCGGCATTGCCCAGATATTAATGACATTGTCGTTCCGTTATGCCCCAACCGCCCTCATGAGCGCGATGGATTATAGCCTGTTGGTCACCGCCGTTTTGACCGGTTATTTTTTCTTTGGGGAGATTCCGTCGGGTCTGACCTTGGCCGGGTCGCTGGTGGTGGTGGCGAGCGGGATTGGCCTTATCTACGATGCCAAAAAACGGCAAGAATAGGGGAGGGGTATTTTCCATGACCATTGCATTGTTCCTGGCGCAAATCTTAAATAGCCTGCAACTGGGCTTGATGTTATTTTTGCTGGCCGCCGGATTGACATTGGTGTTTGGCATCATGAATTTTGTCAATCTGGCGCATGGTACCATCTATATGATGGCGGCCTATGGCGCGGCCCTGGTGGTGGCGATGAGCGATCATTACCTGCTCGGATTATTGGCCGGGGTGGGGGTGGGCGCGATGTTGGGGGTGGGATTACAATATCTGGTGGCGCGGCGGCTTTATGGCAAAAACCCGCTTTATCATGTGTTGGCGAGTTTTGGCCTGATTTTAATGGGGAATGAATTGGTGCGATGGGTGGTCGGCCCCACCCCGCTTTATGTCAATATCCCGCCTGGTTTTGCCGGGCAGATTACGCTGATGGGGGTGGAATTGCCGACCTGGCGCGGGGTGATTATTGCGGCGGGGTTGACGGTTGCGCTCGGTTGTTATGGCTTAATCCATCATACCAAATTTGGCATGAGATTGCGGGCTGCCGCCAGCAACCGCATCATGCTGGCCGCGCTGGGGGTCAATGTCGCCAGGCTTGAGCTGGCGATTTTTGCCCTGGGCGGCGGCTTGGCGGGTTTGGCGGCGGGATTAACCATGCCATTAGTGTCGGTTTTGCCCGGCATGGGCGAGCCGATGCTCATATCCGCCTTGATCGTGATTGTGATTGGCGGCATAGGCTCGGTGCGGGGGGCCTTTTTGGCCGCCCTGGTCGTTGGCATGATTGAGGTGATGGGACGGGCCTGGCTCATTATTGGTTTGCAAAATCTGCTCGATAAGCATGTGGCGCGGGCGGTTTCGCCGGCTTTGTCGTCGTTACTTTTGTCGCTGGTGATGGCGGTGATTTTGGCGGTGCGGCCAGGCGGTTTATTTGCCGCCAAGCCTGGGGGTGCGGGTCATGGGTAAGGGAAGTGTGACCCCCCCTTCCTGCTTAGGAAGGGGGGGAAAGCGAGGCTTAGGGCGAAGCCCTTAGCTGAGCTAGGGGGGGTTGGTGATGGTAAAAATCTAATCAGAATCAATATCTTGCACCAACCCCCCCAAGAAAAGCTATGAATTTTTTAGCAAAAAATTCAAGCTTTTCTATCCCCCCCTTCCTAAGCAGGAAGGGGGGGTCTTAGTACGGATTATTTTGGAATCAGAGTACATGAGTAAAATATTTTACCGTTCAAAAAACGCCGCCTTTGCGCAGACGAAGCTCGGAGCAATCCTGCTCTTACTCATCCTTTTAGCGGCCTGCCTCCCCCTTTTCACCCAATGGGGCGATGCGCCGTTTGTGCTGCGCTTTGCCAGCCGCGTGGTGATCCTGGCCTTGGCGGCCACCGCCCTTAATCTGATTATGGGTTTTGGCGGCTTGGTGAGTTTCGGCCAGGCCTTGTTTTTGGGGCTAGGGGCCTATGGCGTTGCCATTCCGAGCCATTTGGGTTTCGAGAATGGGTTTTTGCATTTGGCTTTGGTGATGCTGGCCTCAGGCGTGGTGGGGGCGATGACGGGCATGATTGCCCTGCGCACGTCGGGCCTGGGATTCATTATGATCAGCCTGGCCTTTGCCGAGATGTTTTATTATCTGTTTGTCGGCATGAAAAATTTTGGCGGCGATGATGGTTTAAGCATTTTGGCAGGATCACGGTTTTTTGCAGCAACCCTTGCCAACCAAACATTTTTATATCTCATGGCTTTGGCGATATTGCTGGTGGCCTTGCTGGCCTGCCATTTGCTCAAAAATGCGCGTTTCGGTATGGTATTGCGCGGGGCGGCGATGAACAAGATGCGGATGGCGAGTTTGGGTTATGATGTGCGTCGCTATCAAATTTTGGCCTATGTCATCGCGGCGATGGTGACCGGCATCGCGGGGATGCTCTATGCCAATCTGATGCTTTATGCCGCCCCGTCTTATCTGGCCTGGCCGATGTCGGGCAATTTGATCATGATGGTGGTGATTGGCGGCTTAGGCACCAGTATCGGGCCGCTTTTGGGGGCGATACTGCTGTTGCTGGGCGAGGAAATCTTGCAACGCACCACCGAGCATTGGATGTTTTGGTTGGGAGCGATGATCTTGGCCCTGGCGTTAAGCGGCAAGACTGGCCTGATTGATGTGATGACCGCCTGGCGCGCCATCTGGCAAAAAGCCCCCCTTCGCCTGGGGCAACCAGGAAAATAACCCATGTTAAAAATTTCCCATTTAAGCAAGAAATTTGCCGGGTTGGTGGTCACCGACGATCTGTCGCTGAACATCAAGGTCGGAGAAATTTACGCGGTGATTGGCCCCAATGGGGCTGGCAAAACCACTTTGGTACAGCAAATTAGCGGAGTCATTCGCCCCGATCATGGCCGGATTTATATTAATGACCAAGATATAACCGATTTGCCGAGCCACAGACGGGCGCATTTGGGTTTGGCGCGCAGTTACCAGGTCAGCTCGCTGTTGCTCGATTTCACGGTGATGGAAAATGTGATTTTGGCGGCAGCGGCGCATTCCCCTGGCGGGTGGCGGTGGTTCCGTCCCTTATTATCCGAGGACGCGCCGCGCCAGGCGGCGGCAGAATGCCTGTCCCGTTTGGGTTTGGCGGCGATGCAAGATCGCCCGCTACGCGCCCTGGGTCATGGCGAGCGGCGGCAAGTCGAATTGGCGATGGCTTTGGCGGGGGTGCCTCGGATTTTGTTGTTGGATGAACCGGCGGCGGGGTTAAGCCCGACCGAGACCCAACAATTGGCGGTATGGTTACGGCAATTGCGCCCGCATTACGCCATTTTATTGGTCGAGCATGACATGGATTTGGTGTTCGGGGTCGCAGATCGCATCGCCGTCATGGTGCAAGGACGCATCATTGCCGATGATTCTTCTTCAGTCATTGCGAGCAACCCGGATGTGCGGGCGGCTTATTTGGGGGAAGATCAGAATATTAAGGCAGGTGCGTTGTGACAGTTTCAAATGAAATTCCCCCGCCAAAATTATTGCGCCTGGAAAATGTAACGCTGCGGCTGGATCAGGCCTTGGTACTGGATGGTGTGTCATTGCATGTCGATGAAGGCGAAATGGTGACATTGCTTGGTCGCAATGGCATGGGCAAGACCAGCCTGGTGCAGGCCATTATGGGCATCCGCAGGGTACAACCAAGCCAAGACGGGCAAAGCCAAATTTGGTTTGCCGAACAAGAAATCACCCGTCTCCCCACCCATGTCATTGCCAAACTGGGGATTGGTTTGGTGCCAGAACAACGGCAAATCTTCCCCAATTTAACCGTGCGCGAAAATTTACAGGTCGCGGCGCGGGTGGTGGGGGCGGCGCGGCCGGGGCGAGAAAATGCGCCATCAGAGGCAGCAAGCTTACCGATCTGGGACTTGGCGCGGGTTGAGGAAATTTTCCCGATCTTGCGCGACCGCGCCCGCCAATCCGCCGCCAGCCTGTCGGGGGGGGAGCAGCAAATGCTGGCGATTGCCCGCGCCCTCATGACCAATCCGCGGCTTTTGATTTTGGATGAAGTGTGCGAGGGCATTGCCCCCATCATCCGCCAGCAAATTTGGCAATGCCTTACGGCATTGCGCCAAATGGGGATGGCTTTGCTGGTGATCGACAAAAATATCGCGGATTTATTAGACCGCGCCGACCGCCATTATATTTTGCAAAAAGGCCAGGTGGTGTGGCAAGGCAACAGCCAGGAATTGCGGTCGCATCCGGAAATGTTGGAATGGGGGGTGGCGGGGGGGTAGAGGAAAAAAATAGTACTTACAACATTTTTTGCTTGACCCAGGGTCGCAAGTTTGTTTTACTTTTCTTCGTAAAAGAAAAATTGCGAGTTCTCCTCATCCGCTTAAATGTCCTTGATCTATAAATGAACTTAATCGTGCTGAAACGCTATTTTTTCAGTGCCTTTTATGGATAAACAGGATTTTTAACCTCTGAGGAGAATCATCATGACTGAACTTAATAAACCCCGTCGCCATTTCAATCGCACCCAGCTTGATGGATTGGCACGAGTTTTAGACATGTGGGCGGGCGGGTCTTCGATTGCCTTTGTTTCGTATTTGACAGGGCATTTGTCTTTGACTCCATTGGAATCTAATGGATTGATTATTGCGTTTTTTGCCTCTATAATAAGCGCACTGATTTTACGAGGAGACTGAATCATGACCCCTTTATTTTGGCTTTTCGTTTTACCACCTTTCTTTTTGCTTGCCCTTGGGATTTATGGCCGGATGCCCCGCCGCGAAAAAAATAACCATGGGTAATCGCGGCGTTTGATTCCCACCCATAGAAACGGGTGGGGATGGAACCTGGTAAAGCGACCAATAATAATGCTTGACATTTTTTACTCAGTAATATCAGAACGGAGTCTGGGACTGCGACTTTTGCGAAATCACTTCTCAACGATTTACACCACGGAAATTTGAGATGGTAGATGAAAAAAAATTCCCCCTGAAGTTAAATCGCATTCAAAGGGACGGATTGGCAAGGATCACAGACGTATGGGCGGGGGGGTCAAGCATTGCTTTTGCTACCTTTTTTAGTGGTCATTTAGACCTTACGGCTTGGGAAGCTAATGGACTTATCTATACGTTTATTGCTTCAATCTTGGTTGGCCTATATTTACGAATGGAGTAACTCATGACACCTTTCTTTTTCTTGCTGATTATTGCTCCGACATTGATGGCGGTGGTGGCCTATTTTGGCACCCGTCCGCGCCGGAGCGGAAGGCCATAAGGGCATAAGGCCATGCCATAAAAGCCATAAATCCCTAATCACCAATGACGGTGACGCGATTTCGGTACATTTCCGCCAGGGAGATTATCACCCCGCATCTCTGGCGATAATCCATTCCACCGCTGGATCGGGTTGGAAACGCCAATTACGGCGCGGCCCAGCCATGACATTCAAATAATACGACTGAAATCCATAGGGCGCGGCACAAGGGTGATAGCCGCGCGGCACCAACACAACATCGCCATTTTTAACCGCCATGGTTTCGTCCAAACTGCCATCATCGGTATAGACCCGTTGGATGGCAAAGCCATTGGCGGGATTGACGCGGTGATAATAAGTCTCCTCAAGATAGGTAATGCGGGGAAAATCATCTTCGTCGTGGCGGTGGCTGGGGTAACTTGACCAATGGCCGGCGGGGGTGTAAACCTCGGTCACCAGCAAACTGTCGCAATAATCTTCATTTTCCATGGCGATATTGTGGATATAGCGGGTATTGGTGCCTTTGCCGCGTTCAGTCAGAATGATCTTGCCGGGGTCAATCAACCGCGCCTGGTGGCCGCCTTTACCTGGCGCGGCGCATACGGCCAGGGTGCAATCGGTGGTGGCATGGGCTTGCCAATCTTGCCCGTTCGGTACATAAAGACTGTGGGGCGGTTTTTTCTCGAACACATCCAGGCGGTCGCCAATTTCACCCCAATCTTGTCCCGCCGCCGTGATTCTGGCCTTGCCCTCAACCATGACCAAAATGACTTCTTGGGTCTTGGTGGCCTCCGCCGCATTCTCCCCCGCGCGAAGGTGATAGAGCGAAAATCCGACATAGTGCCAACCCGCAATTTGCGGCGTGATGGCGTGCACCTTGCCATGGGTGCCAAAGGGTTTTTGCAATAGATTTTTCATCTTTTTTTCCTATTGGAAGGTCGGAATAAGTCCCTCACGAAATCAACTTTGCTTCCTGTGCCGCCGATTTTAACGCCTTTAACCCCATGGTTTGATAGGTCAAGGGGTTGCGTTTTACGGGGTCTTGCTCGGCTTCGATCACCAGCCAGCCCTCATAATGCGCCGCCGCCAGCACACGCATCAAGGGCAGAAAATCAATTGCCCCTTCGGGATCGCCTGGCACGGTGAAGGCCCCGGCCATGACGCCTTGGATAAAACTCAGATTCTCGCGGCGTACCTGCTCGGTGACGGAGCGGCGGATGTTTTTGGCGTGGAAATGCGCCACCCGCCCGATATGGCGCGACAATACCGCCACCGGATCGCCGCCGCCAAAGGCACAATGGCCCGAATCAAACAATAAATGGGTATGCGGCCCGGTCGCGGCCATAAACCCATCAATATCGGACGGGCTTTCGACCACCGTACCCATATGGTGATGATAAGCAAGGATAATCCCCTGGCGGGACAAATACTCGGCAAAAGCCTCGACCTTCGCGCCAAATGCGGTCATTTCGCTGGCGGACAAACGGGGGCGGTTATTCACCGCCAGGGTGGGATTGCTATGCACCGTGTTCGAACATTCACAGACAATGCAGACGCGGCAATTATTTTCATGCAATTTGGCGAGATGTTTTTGCACCGCCGCAATTTCCGCCTCGACCGAGCGGGTCAATAATTCCGTCGAATACCAGCCGGAAATAAAGCGCAACCCATAAGATGCCAATAATTCCTTCAATTGTTTGGGGTCATCGGGCCAGCGATGGCCGTTTTCAATGCCGTCAAAGCCAATCACGCGGCCGGCTTCGGTCAAGATTTGCTCGGTTGGAATATGCGCCCCAATCGATTGGTCATCATCATTGGCCCAGGCAATTGGGTTGGTGCCGAAATAGATCATTTTTTTCCCTTCCAATCTCATGTTAAACCAAACGCGCTTGCGCCGCTTGCGCCTCATAACGCGCACGGGCGGTCACCAATTGATCACGATCACCGGCCTCAGGCACCGCGACATCCCACCAATGGCCGCCGGCTCCGGTGCCAGGCACCGGATCGGTGTCTATCACGATCACGCTGGGGATTTTGCGGCCCCGTACGACGTGACTCCGAGCGGCGATAATGGCGGCCTCTAATTCCGCCAAATTTGACACTTTTTGCGCCATTGCCCCCATCGCCCGCGCATGGGCGACAAAATCGATCTCTGGCGCAACCTCGATGTTACAATTTTGGTACAAATTGTTAAATTCCGCGCCGCCGCATTCGATCTGAAGGCGGTTAATGCAACCATAGCCGCGATTATCGGTTAAAACCACGGTAAAGGGAATACGGCGCATGACGGCGGTGGCGATTTCCGAATTGGCCATCATGTAACTGCCATCGCCGACAAAACAGATCACCTCTTTGTCCGGCGCGGCGAGGGCGATGCCCATCGCCCCCGCCAATTCATAGCCCATGCAAGAAAATCCATATTCCATGTGATAGCCCCCGGCTGCCGCTTGCCACAAAACCTGTAACGCGCCCGGCATGGTTCCCGCCGCACACATGACAATGGTATCCTTGCTCGCCACACGCTGTACCGCGCCAATCACCTGGGCATCGCTGGGGAGTTGGTTGGTGCCTGGTTTGGCAAAGGATTGCGGCGGCGCGGAAGTCACTTGTTTTACCATTTGTTGCCACACATCACGCGGGGCGGCATCAAATGGCGGAGCGCGGAAATCGCCCAATGCCGCGCTTAATTGGGTGAGGGCAATTTTGGCATCGCCCACCAAACCCACGGCGTTGTGTTTCATGGCATCAAAGGGCAGAATATTAATACTAACCAATTTATGGGCGGGATGGGCAAAAAGCGTCCAGCTGCCAGTGGTGAAATCTTGGAATCGTGTTCCCACCCCAATCACCAGATCGGATGCGGCACAGATTTGATTGGCGCAATCCGCACCGGTGACGCCAGGCGAGCCAAAATTCAAGGGATGGCTCCAATCATTGCCGCCTTTACCGGCCTGGGTTTCGACAAAGGGGATGTTGTGATTTGTGACGAAATGGGCGAGGGTGGCCTCGGCCTCGGCATAGATTACCCCGCCGCCGGCAATGATCACCGGGGCCTGGGCGGCACGGATCAAAGCCGCCACATCCGCCACATCGTGCGCATCCGGGGCGGGCCTACGAATCCGCCAGATTTTGGGGGTAAAAAATGTTTCGGGGTAATCAAAGGCTTCGGCTTGCACATCCTGGCAAAAAGCCAGGCACACCGGCCCGCATTCCGCCGGATCGGTCATCACCGCCATCGCCCGCGGCAAACAGGTAAGCAAATGTTCCGGACGGGTAATGCGATCAAAATAACGCACGACCGGACGAAACGCATCATTGGCCGTGACGGTACCATCCTGGAAATCCTCGATCTGTTGCAAGACCGGATCGGGACGGCGATGGGCGAACACATCGCCAGGAATGAACAACACCGGCAAGCGATTAACCATTGCCAGTGCCGCCGCCGTCACCATATTGGTCGCACCTGGCCCGATGGACGATGTCACCGCCATGGCCCGCCGCCGTTTCTTGGTCTTGGCATAGGCAATCGCGGCATGGGCCATGGTTTGTTCATTTTGGCCGCGCCAAGTGGGCAGGGCATCGCCAATGCCGTGCAAGGCCTCGCCCAAACCCGCGACATTGCCATGACCAAAAATCGCCCACACCCCGTCAATGAATCGCTCACCGGTTTCGGTTTGTTGCAGGCTTAGCCAGCGCACCATCGCCTGGGCTGCGGTCAAACGAATTTTTTTCATGTATACCCCGTTTCCTAAACACTACTGATTATGTCCCCCCCTTCCTAAGGAAGGTCTGATTAAGTCGAAAATTTATTTACCCCCCCTTCT
>JASGCR010000348.1 GCA_030054015.1 Candidatus Symbiobacter sp.
GCTGTCCGTTATTCACGGACAGCGCGGTGGGTAATGACGACTCCTCTTGCCGCCGCCCAACTCTAAAGAGCGGCAAAAAGCGAGCATTAAAAAGAGAGCGTCATTACCCGCCGCCGCGCAGCTAGTGAGCGGCAAAAAAGGGAGCGTCATTACCCGCCAGCCTGCAAGCGGGAATCCGCTTGCAGGCTGAGTCGGGTAATCCCCCAGGAGTATTGGGGAATAATACTCCTGGGGGATTACCCGACACGCCTTATTCGTTCCACGAATAAGGCGGCGGGTAATGACGCTCCCTTTTTTGACGCTCTTTGGCTGCGCGGCGGGTAATGACGACTCCTCTGCACAATCCCCCATCACGCGGCATGATTCTGGGCTGCCAACGCCCGCGCCACCCCGTCGCCATAGGCGGGATCGATCAGGCGGAAATGCACCAATTGGCGATCAATGATGGTTTGCGGCACGCCCTGCATGGCGGCGGCGATGTTGTTAAACAAGGCTTGGCGTTGTCCCGCCGAGAAAAGCGCAAACAAGGCGCGCGGCTGCACATAATCATTATTCCCGTCGCGGTGGTCATAACGATCCGCATCACCATGTAACGGCAAGGGAGGCTCGGCGAATTCGCTGGATTCGTGATAGCCGCCAAAGCTGTTGGGGGAATAATAAGGCTGGTCGCCCGCCGGCATGTCGCTGCGCATCGCCCCATCTTTATGATAATTATGCACCGGACAACGCGGTTGATTGACCGGCAGTTTTTCGTAATGGGTGCCAATGCGATAACGATGGGCATCGGCATAGGCAAAGATGCGGGCTTGCAAGACTTTATCCGGCGAAAATCCGATGCCAGAGACGATATTGGACGGGCTGAAACTGGCCTGTTCCATTTCGGCGAAATAATTCTCCGGGTTGCGGTTCAACTCCAATTCCCCGACTTCGATCAGAGGATATTCTTTGTGCGGCCAGATTTTGGTGAGGTCGAACGGGTTAAAGGCGCAATTTTCGGCTTGTTTCTCGCTCATGATTTGGATTTTTAAGGTCCAGCGCGGAAACTCGCTATTGGCAATCGCATTGTACAAATCGCGTTGGGCCGATTCGCGGTCATGGCCGATGATTTTGGCGGCCTCTTCATTGCTCCAATTGCGGATGCCCTGCTGCGATTTGAAATGAAATTTGACCCAATGACGGACGTTTTTGCGGTTAATCATGGCATAAGTATGCGAGCCATACCCATTCATTTGCCGATAATTTTGCGGCAAACCACGATCCGAAAACAATATCGTGACCTGGTGCAAGGATTCCGGTGACAGCGACCAAAAATCCCACATCGCAATGTTGCTGCGCAAATTGGTTTTGGGATGGCGTTTTTGGGTGCGGATAAAATCAGGAAATTTCAAAGGATCACGGATAAAAAACACCGGCGTGTTATTGCCGACCAAATCCCAATTGCCTTGTTCGGTGTAAAATTTTATCGCAAAGCCGCGCACATCGCGTTCGGCATCCGCCGCGCCCGACTCCCCCGCCACGGTCGAGAATCGCAGCAACAAATCGGTTTTTTTGCCAATTTGTTCAAAAATTGACGCTTTGGTCAATTCGGTGATATCGCGGGTTACGGTGAAATGACCAAAAGCCCCCGACCCCTTGGCATGGACCACCCGTTCGGGGATGCGTTCGCGGTTTTGGTGCGCCAATTTTTCAATCAATTGGTAATCTTGCATCAAAATCGGGCCACGCGGGCCGGCGGTTTGGCTGTTTTGGTCATTGGCGATGGGCGCACCCGCGCTGGTGGTCAGGGTTCCATGGCCGACTTGGGTGAAGCTGGCAACATTTTTATCTTTCATAATTAGCCCTCATGTTTAAGATTTATGGTTGAGACGATGCTGTGATAACAACCTTTAATGTCGTTGTTTAGAATCATTCTAAATATTTTTACGACCGTTGTAAAGCATTTTTTTATACCCCGTTGCCAAATCAATTCCGCTTGCAGCCAAAGAGCGTCAAAAAAGGGGAGCGTAAAAAAAAGGGAGCGTCATTACCCGCCAAACTGCAAGCGGGTTCCGCTTGCAGTTTGAGTCGGGTAATCCCCCAGGAGTTTTAGGGAATAATCCTCCTGGGGGATTACCCGACACGCCTTATTCGTTCCACGA
>JASGCR010000349.1 GCA_030054015.1 Candidatus Symbiobacter sp.
CCCCAAGAAAAGCTTTGGCTCGTAAGCACTCGCCAAGCTTTTCTATCCCCCCCCCCTTCTAAAGAAGGGGGGGTAAATAAATTTTCGACTTATTCAGACCCTCCTTAGGAAGGGGAGGTCAGAATTAATTGCCTCCCCTACAACAACGCCTTATATGCCGCCTCAGTAAGCAAACCGTCAAAATCCGCCGGATTGCTCAATTTCATGACAAAAAACCAACCTTTGTCTTCGGGATCGCGGTTGACCAGGCCGGGATCATCGATGATGGCCTGATTCACCGCCGTGATTTCGCCGCTCAAGGGCGCGTAGACATCCGAGGCGGCTTTGACCGATTCAACCGTGGCAATGGCCTCGCCGGCGCTGACTTTGCGGCCAAGGGCGGGCAATTCGACAAACACCAAATCGCCCAAAGCATCCTGGGCGTGATGGGTGATGCCGATGGTGGCCGCATCGCCGTTTAATTTAACGTATTCGTGATCTTTGGTGTATTTCGTCATAATCGATGCTCCCGTAAAAAAACTCAGCTTATTTGGCGTAACGCAAGGGGACAAAGGGCAATTGGGTGATGGTTACCGCAATCCGCCGCCCGCGCAATTCGGCAAAAATTTGCGTCTTGGTCGCTAAGGGCGGCAAAAATTCGCTTTTGACATAGCCCATCGCCACCGGCGCACCCACCGAGGGGCCGAATCCGCCCGATGTGACGGTGCCAATCGCGGTGCCGCCTTGCTCGGATTGATAGAGGAGGGTACCGCCGCGTATGGGGGCGCGGTCTTGGGGTTGCAAACCCACCCGCCGCCGCGCGGGGCCAGCCGCCAATTGTTTTAGGATAATATCCGAACCGACAAAGCCGCCGGCCCGCGCTCCGCCCGCGCGGCGAATCTTGGGCAGCGACCAATTTAATCCTGCCTCAATCGGGCTGGTGGTTTGATCAAGATCGGCTCCGTACAAACATAAACCAGCCTCTAACCGCAAAGAATCCCGCGCCCCCAGGCCAATTAAATTGACGCGGGGATCGGTCAATAATTTGCGCACGATCTGATCACAAGCATGGGCGGGGAGGGAGATTTCATAGCCATCCTCGCCGGTATAACCCGACCGCGAGACCATGATGTCGCTCCCCCATAATACCGATTGCCGCACATCCATAAAACGCATTTTTTTCAATTCGGGGGCGTGGGGGGCCAGGCATTCGGCCGCCAGCGGCCCCTGCAGCGCGATCAAAGCACGTTCGCTCAGATATTCAATGTGACAGCGATCGCCAATCTTTTGTTGCAACATGGCGTTGTCGGCCATTTTGCCGCCAGCATTGACCACCAGCAAAATAAAATCGCCATAATTTGCCACCATCAAATCATCGCTGATGCCGCCAGATGCGGTGGTGAATTGGGAATAAACTTGGCGACCGCGTTTGAGACCCAAAATATCGGCGGGCAAAACCGATTCCAGCGCGGCCTGGGCATCCGCTAAATGACCGGATTTGGCGGTGATTTTTATCTGTCCCATATGGGCGACGTCAAATAATCCGGCATGGAAGCGGGTATGGAGATGTTCCTTGATAATGCCAGACGGATATTGAATCGGCATGTCATAGCCGGCAAAACCCGCCATTTTCGCACCGCGTTCAAGGTGCAAATCATATAAGGGGGTGCAGAGGAGGGGAAGATCAGAAGCGACGCTGGACATAAAAAGAACCTCCGACTCCGTAACCAGCCCGATTGCCGGTCGCGGTGGGAAGCCCCTTCTGTCTATGTGCCTGAGAGTATTATCCCGTCGGCGGAGCGTTTAGCTGCCACGTTTCATGCCCTGGTTGAATCGGCATGGTGGCAGAAATCCGCCCTCTTTCCAGAATGTCGCGTCGCATAAGGTTCTTTTGCCTGAGAGTTTCCGGGGCGGTTGCTCCTTCGGCGCCAAAATTGGTCTCTCCCTTATGCTTGTTTATTGTGGCAGATTTACCCAAATGGCACAAGGTAAAAATTTTTTAAAAGTACAATGTGTCATTAAAAGCAAGAGCGTCATTACCCGCAAAAAAAGAGCGTCGAAAAAAGAGAGCGTCATTACCCGCAAAAAATGAACGTCGAAAAAAGAGAGCGTCATTACCCGCCGAAATATCCGTGTAACGGATATTTCGAGTC
>JASGCR010000059.1 GCA_030054015.1 Candidatus Symbiobacter sp.
TCATTACCCGCCGTTTGCGAAGCAAATGGTCGGGTAATCCCCCAGGAGTATTATTCCCAAAAAAGGGAGCGTCATTACCCGCCGTTTGCGAAGCAAACGGTCGGGTAATCCCCCAGGAGTATTATTCCCCAAAACTCCTGGGGGATTACCCGACTCGGACTGCAAGCGGATTCCCGCTCGCAGTCCGGCGGGTAATGACGCTCTTTTTTTGACGCTCCTTTTTTTGACGCTCCTTTTTTGGCACTTACCCATCCCTACCTTACGACGCACCCGAATCCGCCGCCATAAAACGTTCCAACCAATGAATATCATAATCGCCATTGATGAAATCCGCCTCGGCCAGAATGCGCTGATGCAGAGGAATGGTGGTTTCAATGCCGCCAATCACATATTCCTGGAGAGCGCGGCGCAGGCGCATCAAACATTCATTGCGGGTGCGGCCATGGACGATCAATTTCGCCACCAGCGAATCGTAATGTGACGGCACACGGTACCCGCTATAAAGGGCGGAATCGACCCGCACCCCCGGCCCGCCCGGCACGTGATAGGGTTCAACCCGGCCCGGCGAAGGGGCAAAGGTTTCGGGATGCTCGGCATTGATCCGCACCTCAATCGCGTGGCCGTTAAATTTCACGTCTTTTTGGGTCAAAGACAAAGACCCGCCCGCGGCAATGCGGATTTGCTCGCGCACCAAATCAATGCCGGTGATATATTCGGTAACCGGATGTTCGACTTGCAGACGGGTGTTCATTTCGATGAAATAAAATTTGCCTTCTTCGTACAAAAACTCCAAAGTCCCCGCCGATTCATAGCCAAATTTGCGCATCGCCCCCACCGCGATTTTGCCGATTTCTTCGCGGGCGGCGGCGTTCAGGGCGGGGGAGGGGGCTTCTTCGAGCAATTTTTGGTGGCGGCGTTGCATCGAGCAATCGCGTTCACCCAGGTGAATCACGCCGCCTTTGCCATCGCCCAAAATTTGCAATTCAATGTGACGCGGTTTCAGCAGGAATTTTTCTAAAAACACCGCATCATTGTTGAAAAACGCCTTGGCTTCCGAGCGGGCGAGCGGCAACATGGCCTTTAATTCGGCATCGCTATAGGCGACTTTCATGCCCTTGCCGCCGCCGCCCGCCGCCGCTTTGATCAAGACCGGATAACCGATTTCGCGGGCGAGTTTCAGGGCCTCGTCTTCGCTGGTGATCGCTCCGTCTGAGCCTGGCACGGTGGGGATGCCCAATTCCTTGACCGCGTGTTTGGCGGTGACTTTGTCGCCCATGATGCGCAAATGTTCGGGGCTGGGGCCAATAAAGGTCAGGCCGTGATCGGCGACCATGGCGGCGAAATCGGCATTTTCCGACAAAAACCCGACGCCAGGGTGAATCGCCTCGGCCCCGGTAATATCGGCGGCGGAGAGCAAGGCCACCATGTTTAAATAGGACAAACGCGGCGCGGGCGGGCCGATACAGACACTTTCGTCCGCCAACCGCACATGCATGGCCTCGGCATCGGCGGTGGAATGGACGGCGACCGTGCGAATGCCCAGCTCGCGGCAGGCCCGCAAGATGCGCAGGGCGATTTCTCCGCGATTGGCGATTAGGATTTTCTCGAACATTTTCCCTCGATATAGAGACGCGATTTGGGCGGCGGCGCATGGCGGGGCGGGGGCAGGGGCAGGGGCATGGGCAGGGCGGGCAATAAAAACAGGCGGTTTAAGCCGGGGTGATGACGATCAAGGCCTCGCCAAATTCGACCGGCTGGCCGTCTTTGACGATAATCTCGCTGACCTTGCCTTTATAGGGGGCCTGGAATGGGTTCATCACCTTCATGGCCTCGATAATGAGCAAAGTCTGGCCTTCGCTGACCATATCGCCAATTTTAACGAAAGCCTCGGCCCCAGGTTCCGCCGACAAATAGACGGTGCCAACCATGGGGGAGGTAATCATGCCGATTCTTTCCACCGGATGCAGGGCGGGCGCGATGACTTGTGGCGGCGGCGGCGCACTGACCGGCGCGGCATGGTCGGGCGGCGGCGGCGGGGCATAGGTGAGGGTTGGGGCGGCCATGATGGTTCGCCCCAATCGGAGACGAAACCCGCCAGGTTCCTCATATTCAATCTCGGACAAATTGGTTTCATTCAGCAACTCAGCCAGGGAACGGATAAAATCCGCATCAAGCTTTTTTGTCGTCATGTTCGGTGGCTCTTGTGAAAGAAAAGACAGAATATGGGCTATTTTCGCCTTAGATCGAGGGGTCGGTCGCCGGTTTGGCAAGCATGGATGCTAAACCACGTATCGCCAATTCGTATCCTAATACACCAAGTCCGGCGATAATGCCAGTAGCAGCTTTCGCCGGATAGGAATGCCCCCGATAATCCTCGCGGGCATGAATGTTGGTGATGTGCACCTCAATTGTCGGCAAGCCCACCGATTTAATCGCATCCATTAGGGCGATAGAGGTATGGGTCAGCCCCGCGCCATTGAGGATGATGGCTTGCGCCTCGCCCGCCGCCTGGTGAATCCATTCGATCAATTGCCCCTCGTAATTTGATTGGAAACACTCGGCCTCAATCCCATATTCGGCGGCGACCTTGCGGCAATTTTCTTCCAATTGGGCCAGGGTGGTGGCGCCATACAGATGGGGTTCGCGCAGCCCCAACCGGTTGAGATTGGGGCCATTGAGGATAAAGATTTTTTTGGGTTGGGGCATGGTGAATAGGCTTTCATTTCTTGTGATTAAAGGGGGGGCTTATTAAGTCACTTTTTTGCCAAAAGAGACGCGCATTTGCGAGCGGTTGCATCGCAACCGCGAAGCAATCCAGAAGCATCCTGAAATTGCTAGATTTTTCTGGATTGCTTCGCGGGCGTAAACGCCCGCTCGCAAATGCCATTTTCTGGATTCTGAGACTTATTCAGACTTTCCTTAGGAACACTACGCCTGGGGGATTCCCCGACCGTTTGCGCCGCAAACGGCGGGGAATGACGCTCTCTTTCCTTAAATCACCTGCTACTAGCATCGATAAAAAAAATCAGATAGGATGGATTCTGTTCCAATGGGAAGCAAAAATGCAAGCACATTTGTTGGTCGATGAGATTAACCGCTTGAAAGACCACCGGCTTTATGGTCGGGTGACCGGGATTTTGGGCATGATGGCCGAAATTGGCGGGGTGGAGTATGCGCTGTCGATAGGGGATCGTTTGACCATCGCGGCCCGCAATCAACGCATGATTCCCGCCGAAGTCGTCGGATTTCGCGGCGATCGCGCCCTCGTCATGCCGCTGTCGACCCTCGAAGGGGCGGGGATAGGCTGCGTCGCCGATGTCACCGAAACCAGCCCGGCTTTGTATCCCCATCCCACGTGGCTGGGGCGGGTGATCGACGGATTTGGCAACCCGATAGATGGCAAGGGGCCGCTGCAACATGGCCATATTCCTTATAAAATCCGTAATTCGCCGCCCCCCGCCCATGAACGGGCGCGGGTGGGGGGTAAATTGGATTTGGGGGTACGCGCCCTCAATCAATTTCTGACCTGTTGCCGCGGGCAACGCATGGGGATTTTTGCCGGATCGGGGATTGGCAAATCGACTTTGTTGTCGATGATTGCGCGGTACACCTCGGCAGATGTGTCGGTGATTGGGTTGATCGGTGAACGTGGCCGCGAGGTGCAAGATTTCATCCATGACGATCTTGGCCCCGAAGGGCTGGCCCGCAGCGTGTTGGTGGTGTCAACTTCGGACGAATCGCCGGTTCTCCGCCGCCAGGCCGCCTATGTCACCATGGCCGTTGCCGAATTTTTCCGCGACCAACATAAAGATGTGCTGTGTTTGATGGACAGTGTGACGCGCTTTGCCATGGCCCAGCGTGAAATCGGCTTGTCGGCGGGGGAACCGCCCGCGAGCAAGGGCTATACTCCCACCGTCTTTGCCGAATTGCCGAAATTATTGGAACGGGCGGGGCCAGGCCGCAGGTCTGAGGCCGGGGCGGGCGGTTATGCCGGCTCCATCACGGGATTATTTACGGTGTTGGTTGAGGGCGACGACCATAACGAACCGATTTCCGACGCGGTGCGCGGCATTTTGGATGGGCATATTGTGTTGGAGCGTTCGGTGGCCGAGCGCGGACGCTATCCCGCCATTAATATTTTGCGTTCAATCTCGCGCACCATGCCGGGCTGTAATAATGATGCCGAGAATGCGGTGGTTAATCGGGCGCGGCAATTGCTGGCGGCCTATGAAGACATGGCCGAAATGATCCGCCTGGGGGCTTATCGCACCGGCAGCGATCCGCGCACCGACGAAGCCATCAAATTCAACCCCGATCTTGAGGCTTTTTTATCCCAACGCAAAGACGAGCGAGAGGATTTGGTGTCGGGTTACGCCCATCTGGCGCACGTGTTAGCCATGCCCTGGGACGATAACGCGACGGCCCCAGGACGTTAGGACAGAGGGGGATAAATGGCCGCCGATTTGAAAAAGCAAATTAAAAGCCTGGAGACTTTGATTCGCCACCATAAATGGCTGCTCGAAGAACGTCGCCGCGCTTTGAATGAGCTTTTGACCGAGCGCGATTTGGTACAAGGTCATATCGACCGCACCGATGCCAAAATCGCCAGCGAGCGGGAATTTTTGCGCTTGCAATTGGGCCGTGCCGATTACCACCATTCGGCTGAGCTTTACGCCGGATTTGCCGATGATGCGCGGGCCTTTCGCGCCGGACAGGTGGTGCGGTTGGGTGAGGTGAATCGGCGGATCGATGCCGCCCAGGACACGGTGACCGAGGCGTACCGCGAATTAAAAAAATACCAAATCGCCCAAGACACCGCCCGCGCCAGCGCAAAATCCGAATTTGACCGCCGCGAACAGATTCGGTTGGACGATATGGCGATTGACGGGTTCCGGCTGCGCCAAGACAGCGAATCACGTGGCGACGACTTTACGTCATTTGATCGCGCGTGATGCGCAGGGGTGGGAGGATTTATTTTTCCAGCAGCTATTCTGCGCCTATCGCTTGTGTAATGTTAGGAATGTTATCTTAGCTAAATTTAAACTGAAAAGTGACTTGCGCTTGATGTTGTTATCAATTAATAACCAATCGAAGATTGATAAATTGATAATTTTCGCCATAGAACCATAGAAAATGTCGCATTTCGTAAAAATCGTCTCTATTTTTGCCCATCACGCGGTCGCGTGGGGTGCAAAATTTCACCATTTCGCCAAGTACCATCAGGCAAAATTTTTGGCGGCGACGGCTGTTGCTGGCTTGGTTTTGCTGGGGTTGTTTATATTTGCGCCCAAATTTAATATTACCATCGATCAACGGCAATTAATTCAGATCGATACGGAAAATGGCAAAGTTTACGCCGTACCTATTTATGCAAAAGTCTCATTTCCATGGATCATAGATCGTGAATCGGGTGATTTATTTGAAAATAATAAATATTTTAGCAATAAAATAACCATTTCTGACCCCAAAGTCGTGGCCAGTTTAGGAAAAGGCTCGTTCGGATTTGCAAAAAATAAAGCCATGCAAGATGAATTTGGCTGGAAAGCCGACGGTGTGTTGGTTTTCAGTCCAACGGACAGTGGTCAGGATATTTCTAAATCTGAATTTGTATTTAAGGTTAATGCAAAGATAAATTCAGCACTTAAAGATTCGTTAAGTTATTTGCTATTAATGTGTTTTATATTATTTTGTACCATTAATGCAAATAAATTAACTGGTCGTGTTAATGAAAATAGTTCAATTTTTCTTACTAAGAAAAATAATTTATTGGGTCTATTTTTCCTGGTTATATTTGCATTTGAAGTTTTTTTTAATGGTTGGATTAACGATGACGCAACAATTACTTTGCATTCAGTATTAAATTTTGTACATGGTTATGGGCCAGTCATAAATATTGGCGAGCGCGTTCAAGCATTTACGCACCCATTATGGTTTTTTTTAATCAGCGGGATGTGGGTGTTTACCAATCAGCTATTCATTAGTGTTATCATTTTAAGCCTCCTAAGTGCCGTTGGTGGATTTTATTTATTTCAAAAACATCTTTCCAATAATAATTCCAGCTTGATTATCGGCGGGGTTCTTATTTTATGCAGCAAATTTTATATTGAATACTCGACATCGGGGCTTGAAAATCCCATGTCACATTTATTAATAATTGCGATTTCTATTCTTATTTTTTCAACTAAATTTTCGACAAATCAAAAATATCACTATTTTGTTTTGTTATTATCGCTCTTGTATTTAAATCGATCTGATTTAATTTTGTTATTTCTTCCTTATGGTTTTTTTATAACTTATGAGTATTTTTTAAGGAATCTCAGAATTGGGAGCAATCCATATTTTTTAATTATTAAACCAATTGCCTATTCATTATTATTCGCTTCACCGGTTATTGTTTGGACGGTATTTTCAATAATATACTATGGATTTCCTTTTCCTAACACGGCCTATGCTAAAATTTTAAATTTTGTTCCTTTATCTGCAAAAATTGAACAAGGTCTGCGATATTTTTATGATGGTTTTATCCATGACTCGTTGACAATTGTTGTTATTGCCAGTGCTGTCATTTTTGGGTTATTTATTAATAAAAATACAAGGTTAATTGCTTGTGGAATTATATTGTATTGTTTTTATGTTCTTTATATTGGGGGTGATTTTTTCCGAGGAAGGTTCTTTTCAGCAATGTTTATTGCATCAATTTGTATAATTAGTCAGATTAAGATTAATGACAAATTGGTTGTTTCGATTATTATCTTGGCAATATTTTTTTGGTTTAAGGCGATTTATGGTTATTACATACAAAAGGATGCTCAGGGCTATTCATATATATGGGGTGAACATTATGCACATAGGAATCATGGCCGCTCCCCGCTTCAGTTTGTAATAAATTTTGATAAATATTATAATTATCCGTGGAAATTTGAATCGTATAATAATGTTTATGTTAGCGGTAACGGGATTGGCTACGCCGCACTTAATCATGGACCGAACATCTTCAATATTGACCCACTTGCCCTCAGTGACGCTCTGTTATCTAGGTTACCAGCGTCGCATGAGCATCCGTTTGTTCCAGGCCATATGCTGAGGCGAATACCGACTGGTTACGAAGAATCTGTGTTGAAAGGCGAAAATCGGCTTGCTGACCCCGCAACACGTGAGTTTTATGAAAAGATTCGCATTATTACCCGTGGTGATCTATGGTCTTGGCAACGATTTAGGACAATAATTGACCTCAATCTGCATCCGACTCCGGCGGAATTAGTCGAAGCATATAAATACCCAAAATTTAAGCGGTTTAATGATTCTGACGTTGGTTATATTGACAATAGCTGCGATGCTTGCAAAAACTCTATCACGACCGCAATTGATGGTGAAAATATCCTCGAATTACGCTTGCAACAACCCATTAAAATTGAAAAGAATTTGCAATTAAGCATTTCTGGGGCAGGGGATTTTACCTTTGAATACGCCCTGACTTCATGGGGCGGATTTCCAAGATTCATAAATCCCGTTTCTGTTACCAAGAAAGAAACTGGCTCGACATCCGAAAGCCAATATAGTTTATCCATGAACGATATTTTTGTTGATTATATCTGGGTCAAAAGAAAATCCGGCAATGGGAAATTTACGATTAAGGCGATTAAATTTGATTAACACACCCTATCTTAAACTCCTCCGACCCCATCAATGGGTGAAAAACGGTTTTGTCCTCGCGCCGTTATTTTTTACCCCGGATGCGGTCACAGTGACGCATATCACCAAGGCCCTCTTGGGTGTCCTGGTGTTTTGCCTACTCGCCAGTGCGGTTTATATCCTCAATGATTATGCCGACCGCGCCAGCGACCGCTTGCACCCAACCAAAAAAAACCGTCCCCTGGCGGCGGGAACTGTAACCACCTGGGCGGCTCTGGCCTTGTGCCTGGCCTTGCTGGTGGTGGCCTTGGGGATATGCCTGCAATTACCCAGCGAATTTGCAATAATTGCCATCATTTATTTTGTCGCCAATCTGTTATACAGCCTGGGGCTTAAAAAAATTTCCCTGGTGGATGTTAGCATCGTTGCGGCGTTTTACGCTCTGCGGGTGATGGCGGGGGCGGCATTGATCAATGTCAGTGCCAGTGTGTGGATTTTATCGGCGACATTTTTATTGGCTTTGTTCATTGCCCTCGCCAAACGCCGCGATGATGTGGTGCAGGAATTGGACACCGCCCACCGTACGGCCTTGCGCGGGTACAGTAAAAATTTTCTCGATCACGCCATTACCATGTGTTTGGGCAGTTTGGTGGTGTGTTATCTCATTTACACCACCGAGGCGGAAGTGACCGCGCGGCTGCATGGCGATAAACTTTATCTCACCACGCCCTTGGTGATATTGGGGGTGTTGCGTTATCTGCAAATTACTTTGGTCGAGCAAAAATCCGGGGAACCCACCGCGATTTTGCTGCGTGATCGGTTTTTATTTTTATGCGTGGCGGGTTGGGTGGTGGTTTATGGTTTGCTGATTTACGGTATAATGCTGTAATATCAAATAAAACAGACTCCAAGGACCCTATTGTGCCAAAGACAAACAAAATTAACGAAAATTCAGCCATTTTCCGCACTCTGCGCACCATTATCGTGGCGATGGTGGTGTTCGCCCTCGGCTTTGCGCTGGTGAGCATCTATGTCGGACTTGACCGCGTGATCGAGCCGATCCAGCAGGTGGGCTGGAAATTGGTCATGATTTTATTGGGACTTTCATTGGTCAATTATTTCCTGCGCAGTTTGCGTTGGTTGGTACTTAACCGCACCTTGGGGATACCGATCACCCCACTTGATGCGGTGATTACCTATTTCGCAGGGTTTGCCTTGCAAATGACGCCGATGAAAGCGGGCGAGGCCTTGCGTTTATGGTTGACCGCCAAACGTTATCAAATTGGCTATCAACGTGTTGTGCCGTTATTGCTGGCGGATAAGTTATATGATGCGATAGGGCTTTATTTGGCGTCGGTAATTGGGGCCATTAGTTTCCCCGATTACCGCTTTATCTATTTGTGGGTCGGGGTCTATATTGCGGTCAGATATGCCCTTTTGACCCATCCAAAATATCTTCATTACTTGGTCGGGTTGATTTATCGGTTGACCCGTCGCAAACGCAAAAGATTTTGGGCGGGAACGCGGACTTCGGTGCGGAGTACCGAAAGATTGCTAACCTGGCGGATGTTTTTTCCGTCGGTCATCATAAGCGTGCTGGGCTGGCTGGCTGAAATTTATGCTTTTTCTCTGTTATTGAAACAAATGGGGGCGATCATTCCGATTGCCAAGGCGGGATTTGTTTTTGTCTTTGGCATGGGGGCGGGAGCGGTTAGTTTCTCGCCTGGGGGTTTGGGTGCCGCCGAATTAACGATGGAGCGGTTGCTTCATGTGATGGATGTGCCAACCGGGGTGGCTTTGGCGGCGGTGTTGATTATTCGCCTTACCACTTTGTGGTTTGCGGTGTTGCTCGGCATGTCGATACTGCCGATTGCCATCAAGCGGACGCGGAGAATGAGTAAGTTATAAAGTTTAACTATACTCTGTTGCCTAAAGAATCCCCGTTATGACCCCCCTTCCTGCTTACGAGGGTCTGATTAAGTCGTACTGACCCCCCCTTCCTGCTTAGGAAGGGGGGGAAACCGATCCTTG
>JASGCR010000060.1 GCA_030054015.1 Candidatus Symbiobacter sp.
TGGCAATCCATTCGGGGGGTGCGGGGGGCGTAAGCCCACCGCCTAACATGCCGCACTTGCTTGGTTTTTAGCAAATACGGATAATTTATGTGGTGGGCTTACGCCCCCCACACCCCCCGGCTGGTTTTCCCCCAACCAATGTCTGGCGACATTGGCGGGGGACAGGCTCCGCCGCGCCAAAGCAGGCGCGGCGGGAATGAGGGAATTTCTTGTTTTCTCTAAGCTCTTGATTTTACACAACAATAATTTTCGCACAGCCTCTAAGGCTCGCTCAACTTTTTAAGATGGTTTTCTAAAAATTAAGCGTTACATCAGAATTATTCCACTTATCGATCTAGGCATTTAATATTTCAGTGAACAACCGAAAGCCTTTTGTCATGACCGAACGCAAAATCATTCATGTCTGGCCGCCTGAGACAGGGATTGTGGGAATTTCTGTAGAGGATTTGCATAACTCATTTCCCGTAGAGATCGATGCGATTAATAACGATTTGGCTCTTTTAAATCAAAAAATAGCGAATAATCCAGTATATCAAAGATTTAATGATGAATTGCGCCGCGAGTGGTCTGTATATACAGGTCTGATCGAAGGTATCTACCAATTTGACCGCGGCGTTACAACCACCTTGATAGAACATGGTTTTGATAAGCGTTATATCCCCCATGGAATCAGTGATATTCCAGCATCTGAAATCGTTGATGTATTAACGGATCATAAGTCCGTATTGGATGGTTTGTACGATTTTATAAAATCAGAGCGCGAACTCACCACAAGTTATATTAAAGAACTTCATGCAGCATTGACACGCAACCAAGAAACTGCAGACGGCCGAGACTCGCATGGGAACAAAATCAGGGTACCGCTTCTGCGCGGAGAATGGAAAAAATTACCAAATAATCCACTTAGTTCGGACGGTATCACCGAATATCGATATTGCCCGCCGGAACAGGCGGCAAGCGAAATGGATAAATTGATTGAATTTTATAATACATTAAAAGCAACGAGAAACCCAATTACTTTAGCATGTTTTATGCACCATCGTATTACCCAAATCCATCCTTTTCAAGATGGTAATGGTCGTGTTGCACGCGCTTTGGCAAGTTTGGTATTGATAAAGGCAGAGCTTTTTCCATTTACCGTTACCACCGATACGCGTGCTGATTATTTATCAGCATTGGAATATGCAGACAATGATCCATCGATTAACGGATTGATGCCCTTAACACAATTCTTTTTAAATAGAATTCTCCTCGATTTTTCAAAGATAATGGAGATTTCACAAAAACTTGATGCTCAAAATGCTGTGGTGAATTTCAAAGAAATTATTGATAAGTCTGATCGTAGCAAAGAATATTCGACACGATTTTATAAATTTTTTAAGCCATTAAGTTCATTATTTAATGAGGTTTTTAACGAATTTATTTCTCAAAATTATCAACAAAAAATGGCTATACATTTCGGCGTTGTAAACACAATAATGGTCGAAGATCAAAGGTTTTGCACCAATATTCCGTTTACCATTTTGACTAATAGAGTTGAATATAGTTTTAAATTAATGATTTCACACGATATTTATAAAAAAACTGGAATTTATATAATACATTGCGATTCAGCAACGGACCGTATGAATACAACACAAATTTACAGTGTACTTAACACTAGACCTTTGCTATCCGAGAAAATTTTTAGTTTCATAGAAGCCGAAGATGTAACGCTTGTAAAAGGTAGGTTTAAATCTTGGCTTCAAGTCATTTTTTCCATGATTATAAAGAAATCCCTTGAAGACATTATAAATGGAAATTTACATGAAAGCTATAGTTTTGATTTCATTGAGAATGCAAAAACAGATGATTCTGGGGAAACGAAATAGATAATGAAATTTTTAGAAAATTGATTTGGATAAGCAATGCAAAAAATTTACCATTATTCATATCGGTCTGGCCTCGGCCAAAATCGATTGGCGATAAGCAACCGGGATCGATTTTTCGGTATGAATGTGAATTGGAAAGGGTATGATTGATTCCAATTCAACCATAAACCCACTTAAGTCAAATAAATTTGTCCCCTTTGGGGCGAAGACCAAAATATCAATATCGCTGTTTTCATTGTCAGTGCCGTCGGCAACCGAGCCAAACACGCGCGGATTTTGCAAATTGAATTTCTGGGCGGCGCGGCGGATATTTTCGCGGTTGGCTTCAAGGTAATGGGATGGTTTCATAATGAAAATTCCTCGAAAAAAAACACTTATCAAACTATAGACCAATAAAAAAATCCGTCAAGGCAATCGCGGTTGGTGCGAATTTTCCTTTGGCGAAACGCCAAATCGGTGCGGCACCGCCCTACTCGGTTACCGCCTCGTCGGTTAAGAGGGGCAAGGCGGCACCGTCGCGTAAAAGGCGGACGGTTTGGGTAATGGGTTCCAATTCGGTGAGGGATTTTTCGCTTGAACCCACCCCCAATTCGGTGAAACGCCGCGCTTTGACGGCGACATTGCGTTCCCAAGAACCCAGTGCCGAATTGTAATGATTAACCGCCGAGGTCAAATTTCCACCCATTTTATCCAAATGACCCGTAAAGCTCGCCAAGGAATTATGCAAATCGCGGCCTAATTTCGCAATTTCTTCGGCATTTTCCATGACGTTTTTTTGTTGCCAACCATAGGCTACCGATTTTAACATCGCAATCAAAGTCCAGGGCGAGGATAAAAATACTTTGTTTTGCAATCCTTCGTCGAACAAATTGGGCGAATATTCCATTGCTGCCGAGAAAACCGGCTCTAACGGTAAAAACATTATCACAAATTCAGGAGAAGGCTTTATCTTTGCCCAATATTCTTTTCCACCCAAAGATTTCATGTGGGTTTGCACCGATCTTGCATGTTGTTTGAAGTATTCGCTGCGATCATCATCGGTACTGGCGTTCACGGCATTGTCAAAAGCAATCATCGGTACTTTGGCATCAATGACAATTTTCTTTCCGTCGGGCAAATGCACCACCACATCGGGGCGGGATAATTTATTATCTTCGTCACTGATTGACACTTGTTCGCTAAAAGAACAATGTTCGACCATGCCCGAATATTCAATAATCCGCCGCAAGACGATCTCACCCCAACGTCCGCGCGTGGTATTAGAGCGCAAAGCATTACGTAATCCCGAAGTCTCGGCCCGCAATGTATTGGCAATATTGTTAAACGAAATAATTTGCTGTTCCATGCCGGCATAGGCATTCACGCGTTTTAATTCTAATTCTTTGACCGCTTTGTCATAATTTTCGATCTTAGAAGATATTTCTTTGCTGATGCCGTCGATTTTTTCATTACGTTTATCGAGCTCGGTTTTGGCTTGTTCTTGGATCGCCAGCAAATCTTTTTTAGCCATTTCAAGCAAGCCCTTGCCGGTATGGTTTAAAATCTCGCCCGATAACGTCTTAAAACGATCTTCCAACGCCAATTGCGCGGCGGCAATTTCCTCGGCTGATTTTTGCTCGGCGGCGCGTTGTTCTTGCAAACCCTTGATGGTCAGATGGGCTTGCTCTAACACGCCACGTGCGTCGAGATAATTTTTTTCCCATTTTGCCGCGGATTCTTGTGATGATTTAACCTTGTCTTGTTCGGCATTTAATTCGGCGGTTCTTTTATTTAATTCCCGGTCTAGTTCCAAACGAATTTTGGTTAATTCGGCAATTCTCTCGTCTTTTTCGGATAATTTGATGCTTTGCGTGGTTAAATCGGTGACAAATCGATCTGATTTTTCTTTTTCATTGACAAAATCGGCATTTGCTTTGGCATAATTAACGTCCAGCAGGTTTTTATCCATCCTTAATTTATCGCGTTCGTACAAATATTGGTCGCGTTCGCGTTTAATATTATCACGATCGGCGACCGCCATATCGCGTTCGCGTTCAACAAAAGTTATTTTTTGTTCCAGGGCGCGAATTTCTAACCCCTGGACTTGTCCCTGGACTTGCTGCGAATCGCTGTCGGGGCGGTGCGACATACGTTGGATCATGGCCGCCAAAATATAGCCAATCCCAAGCATCCCAATGGCGATAACCGTGACCCACCCAATTGTCATAAGACTTCTCCCTGTTTCTCTCTTGCGTAATGCCTAAGAATTTACTATTCATTTGTAACATTACCGGTGTCCGTGAGCAACCGCGTTTATCTGTCATTGGCGGATATACTCTGTTTCTAAACGAATTCCGCTTTATGCCCCCCTTCCTGATGAGGAAGGGGGGGTAAAAAGAGTGAATTTTCTTGGACACGCTGTATACCAAACGCGCCGCAAACGCTTATATTATTGGTGAAAAAATGATCCCCAGCAATTCGGCCCCAAATGATCGCCCTTTAATCGTGTGGTTACGATTGGTGGCGTTGGCTTTGGCGGCCACGAGTTTAGGCTTGGTTATGCGCAGCGGGGTCGAAATTTTCACCACGCCCTTGACCGAGGATGGATATTACAGCCTAGCGGTGGCGCGTTCTTTGGCGCAAGGGCTTGGGTTTACAGTTGATGGCATCCATCAAACCAATGGATTTCAGCCGCTTTTCACCTTTATCGAGGCGGGTTGTTACTGGCTGGCCGCCCAGTTTGACAGTACCAATTATGAAATCCTGGCCTTGCGGCTGGTGACGTTGGTGGCGTGGTTTGGGTTTATGGGCACGGCTTTGACTTTGGGCGGGATTGCGGCTGACCTTGACGAACCGCGTCATGCACCGTTACGCCAAATCATTGCCATTGTGTTGTATTTGGGCGCGTTTTTGGCTTTCATGCACCATTTTAACGGGCTTGAAACCGGCCTTATGATGTTTTTATTGGCCCTGACCTGGCGGGCGCATCAATTGGCCTTTGCCACCCATCTCATGGGGCGTTGTGCGATTGGGGTCTTGCTGGGGTTGCTGATATTTACCCGCCTGGATATGGGGATTCTTGTCGCCTGTTATTGCTTGCTTAAGCTGATTTTCCCCGGCGCGGTGGCCAGTGCGCATCAGCGCAAGCGACGTTTTGGGCAACGTTTGCTTGAAACCTTGCAAATTGGGGGGATGGCTTTGTTGGTGGCCGCGCCCTGGTTGCTTTATAGCCATCAGAATTTTGGCGACATTCTGCCGAGCAGCGGCCGTGCCCAGATGTTGGTGGATTTTGACCTGGATCGGCTCGCCTGGATGATTTGGGCGATTGGGGCCAGTATTTTGCCGAATTTATGGTTGGGGGTCTATGACGAGACCTTCCATAACGGCATCATTTTATCCGTGATTCGCGGCGTCATAATCTTTTTGGGGCTGATGAGTTTTTTCCGGGCGGTGCGTTATCGCGGGGGTACCATTTACCGCGCCACCACGCGGTTTGGCGTCGAATTTGCCCTGATCTTGTTATTGGCCTTAGGGGTCATGAGCGCGATTTACACGGTGGGCTTTGCGTCATTTTGGTTTTATTATCGCTATGTTTTTCCGTTTGCCTTGTTGTCGGTGGTGGTGATGGCCTGGTTGGCGGCACCTGCCGCCCGCAAGCAGCGATTTTGGGCGGGATTTATTTTGTTGGCCTTGGCGGCCCCAACTTTAATATCGGGGCTTTTGGCGCAAAATGGGCGTACCCTGCATGTCGAAACGGTTTATTGGGCGCAAATCTCGCTGGTGCGAAAGCATGTGCCGGATCGCTATAAAGTCGCGGCGGGACAAAGCGGCTCGCTCGGTTATTTTCGCCCCAATACCGTCAATCTGGATGGCAAAGTCAATCACGAGGCCTTGTCTTTCCAAGATCACATGGACGATTATTTGCGCCAAAATAACATTGAATGGTTTTGCGATTGGCCGAATTATGTCGAAAGTTATCTGGGCCGTGATCCCAAACAATTAGGTTGGCAATTGGTGGATCAAACCTCTACGCCCAACGGTCTTATTTGGCAATTATGGCACCGCGCGGCACCCGACCTCAATCCCAGCGAGAAATAACGGCGGCTAATCGGCGGCTAATCGGCGGCTAATGCCAGGTCAAGGGTTCAATCAAATCGATGAGGCTGTCAAACCCAGCCAATAAGCGGTCAAGCCCCAACCCGTCGGCACGAAAAGGCCCCCAACGCGCGACTTCGTTGGCAAGCGGCACGCCGGGCCGAATCGGATAGGCATAGAGGGCATCGGCCAATTGCAACTGCCCGCGTTCGCTTAAAAAATAGGCTATGGCTTGGGTGATGGCTTGTTGGTGGGGTTCGGTTTTGGGGCTTAATTGGCTGATGGCCAAACCGATCACATCGGTCGCAACCCCGATGTCGGATTCCGGCCACATCAGGCGAAGATGGGCAAATTGCCGCGGCAATCCGGCCTCGGACGCGCCGTTATTGGGCAATTTAGCGGTCAAACGCGCCAAAGTACGGCTGGTGACCAGAGCCACATCGCATCCCCCGCTCAGCAGCCCCTTGGTGAGGCGTTCCTCGGCGGTTAAATGCGACGAATAACGCGCCGCCCCCAACCCATCCGCATTGGCAATCAGGGCATCATTGGCGGCCAGGCCGATAAAAAACTGGCTCATGCGGTCGCTGCCTTCATGGGCCAGGCGGCTGGAGAGAAAGGCGCGTTCGCTGGCTTCGGCCAAATTGGGGGTGCAAACCCGCCCGTGCCATTCTGGATTGGCCAGGTCTTCGTAACGGGTGATTTCATGCGCGGGCGGCGTCACATAGGCCAAACCATAGGCATAACGGGCGACACCCAGCCAATAATTTTTGGCATCGTGGGGAGTTGCGGCTTGGTCAATCACAGCCCGCGCCGCTTCGGGTAATTCTTGCCATAAACCGGCGCGGCGACCGCGATCCAACAAGCCCGCCGAGGCGATTAACACCAGGTCGGTCGCCTCATCGGGATTTCTATGCAGCAAATTGGCCAGAATCTCGGCATCCCGCGCGGTACGAATTTTGAGCTGAAGGCCGGTGGCATCCCTAAGGTCGGCCACAAAATCTTTTAACGATTCAGCCGATGCGGAGGTGTACAGCGTCACGACCGGCGGGGCGGCATCGCCGGTTTTGCTCGCATCGGGGCCGGCATCAAGGTCGGGTGCCGCGCCGATGTCGGATGCAGCGACCATCTGCTTTGACGCGGCCATCGGGGGTGCCGCCTGGTTTAACGCCTGGTTTGACACCGCCTGGTTTGCCGCCGCCTGGTTTAACGCCTGGTTTGATGCCGCCTGGACGCGCTGTCCCGCCCAAACCAGGCCCAATATAACCAAGCCCAATGTCACTAAGTTCAGGCTTATCCCGCTTAAAAATGCGGGGATTCGCCTAATTGTCCGAATACAGTCAACCAATCTTCGACATGCCATGATTCATAAATTAATCCACCGCGCAGGCGGTGAATATCGTGTCCGTCAAAACTGACGCGACGATGGGTGGGGGGGAGTTGCAAAAAACTGCCTTCATGGGTGCCGCTAAACTGCGCCCGCACCGCCACCAAATCGCCCTCGCAAATTAATTCCTGGATGGTGACTTGAATGTCCGGAAAAGCCGCATAAAGCGCACGTAAACTCGGCTCCCAGCCTTCCCGACCCGGCCGCTCCCCTTCGGGATGCACCCGCCAGCCAGGATCAAGCAGCGCATCCAAATAAGTGGGGTCATGGGCATTAAAGGCGCGGTAAAAACGCGCCACGATTTGCTTATTCACCCCGATGGGGTCATATTGCATCTGCATCTTGCGGCCTATTATACTTACTCCCGCTCATATTAAAGCGCGAGTATGAAGGTCAAGTTACCTGTCGATTAATTATCCGATTTTCCGGAAATAAAAATCAACGCCTTAAAAAGTTATCAGCCCATATTGGTGGATAAAGCCCGCCCTGTCTATCAAAGAATTTAATCGATCTGGCCTTGCACCAGATAAAGCCGATAACGCAGCCGATAATCGGGGTAAAGCGGGATGGTGATGGTACCGACGATTTCGCTTTTGCGAAAATGCGCCAAAATGGGCGGGGCCTCATGGCCGCCCGTCTCGCTGTCATAAAGATAATCCGGCGCGGTGATGTAAATCATCGCCTGGTCACGATATTGGGCGATGGGCGAGATCATCTGAAAATGGTCGGCCGGGGCATCCCCCGTCCCAATATAATCCACCAAAATCGGCGACGGGATCATGTATGCTGGTCGCATGTAAAAAGCCAAACTGGCATAGACCATGCGGTGATCGGTCAGTATGGGGATCATGCCGTGTTGCAGCCAAATCCGTGACACGGCGCGGCCCAAAACCCGCCCGGCCTCGAACCGCGTAAACGGATCGGTACGCCCGGTAAGCTGGATGTGCAAAAGCCTCGCCCCGTCGTGATAGCCATAAATCACTGTCACCAGCGCGGCATTGCTGAGCAAGATGGCCGCCATCATATGCTGGCGCATTTTCTGCCGCCACATCGGGCGGGGCGGAGCGGCGACCATTTTCGCCCAATTCGCCCAATTCGCCAAATAGGCGGCCACCAATACCGACCCCCCCACATATGCCGTGCCAGCCCAATTGGCATGGGCGCGGGACAGGGCGGCGATCCCGACAATGAACAAAATCGGCACCAGACATGAGAGATATAACAAAATCGTGAAACTCTCGGCGGGGTCGGCGGGTTGGGCGAAATATCGGGTGAAAAATCTGCGCCCGTGCCAGAATCCAAGCAAAAGCACCAAAAAGGCAAGCGGCCCAAACACGGCAAATTGGCTCAGCAAAAATTCCCCAATCGAATTCAAATGCAGCAAACCGGTAATAACGCCAGCATTGGCTTGGGTGTGATGGACGCTGACCCAGGCGTGGGTATAATTCCACCAAATATTGGGGGCAAAAATCATGAGGCCAATCGCCAGGGCGATGGCAAATTGCCTCACCAATTGCTTAAAGACCGCGCGGTGATGTTGGTTCATCGCCATCAGCAAACCGGTCACAATTAATGGCACCAGGAACAAAAACATAAAATATTTGCTCAGCATTCCCAGGCCCAGGGCAAGGCCCAGCCCCATCACATTGAGCCAATTTTTGCGGCTTACGCTTGCTTGATCTGGCGTTAATAATATTCTCTGGGCAAAGAACAAGGCCATTGCCCAAAACATCACCAAGGGCGCATCGGTGCTCATGACCAGGCCGGAAATGGCGACGCCGGGCATCACGCCATAAATCAGACTGGCGGCGAGGCCAACCGGTGCGCCAAAACTCCGCCGGCCCAGGGCAAAGATCAGCATTTGGGTAATAAAATGGAGTACCGGCGCAAAAAACCGCACGCCAAATTCACCGTCGCCCACCATCTCTCCGCTCAGGCGGATGAGCCAGGCCACCAAAGGTGGTTTGGAGAAATAACCCCAGGCCAGATTCTGTCCCCAGGCCCAATATTGGGCTTCGTCGCCATAAAGCGGATAGGCCTGGTTGCTCAATATCACCAGACGCAAGGCCAGAATCGCCAAGGCCAGAATCACCGCAGTGTGGCGATAATTTTCCGGCCGCGGCGGGACGTGGCCGCCCGCCTGGGATGCCCCCTCCGCCGCCACCAATTTTTTCAACCGCGAAACTAACAGGAATGCCATGATGGGTTACTTTTTTTAGAGGGTTGTCTTTGGGATAGTCTGCATAAGTCGAAAATTTATTTACCCCCCCTTCTTTAGAAGGGGGGGATAGAAAAGCTA
>JASGCR010000061.1 GCA_030054015.1 Candidatus Symbiobacter sp.
TAATCGGAATTCTTTAGGAAACGGGGTATATATTAAAATATTGAGGGGTGGTAAGAGCCCGCTTTAAAAACCCTTGCCAGCCCAGTCTGATTTATGGTATATGTCACGGTTAGCATGGAAAAGCCACCTTGAGTCGCCCCCCACTTATTACGTTCCTGCTTTATTACTTTAACGACGGAATGCCCGCCCCATGACCCTCGCCCCAACATCCGGCTTGATTTTCCGCAGAATTTTCCGCAAAACTTTCAACCCTGGGATTTTGCTAGCCCTGGCCCTGGTCATACCCCTGGCCGTGGCATCCGCGGCCCAGGCGCAACAGACGCGCATCAAAGACCTCGCCAATGTCGAGGGGGTGCGGGACAACATGCTGGTCGGGTATGGGTTGGTGGTCGGGCTGAATAATAGCGGCGACGATCTGACCCGCGATATTTTCACCCGCGAAAGCTTGATCGGGATGTTGGAACGTTTGGGGGTGAATGCCCGCACCGCCAATGATGACATGCGTACCCGCAATTTGGCGGCGGTCATGGTCACGGCGGTGTTGCCGCCCTTTTCGCGCCAGGGCGGGCGGATTGACGTGAATGTGGCGACGATGGGCGATGCCACCTCGATGCAAGGCGGTACCTTATTGGTCACGCCTTTGCTCGGCGCGGATGGCGAGGTTTATGCCGTCGCCCAGGGGCCGGTTGAGGTCTCCGGCTATACCGCCCGCGGTCAAGCTGCCTCGGTCACGCGCGGGGTACCCACGGCCGGGCGGATTGCCGCCGGCGCGATTGTCGAGCGCGAAGTCGGCTATGAAATGGCGAGCATGACGCAAATCCGTCTGAATCTGCGCAATCCCGATTTCACCACCGCGCGTCGCATCGCCGAGGCCATTAATAACTACACCCAAGACCGCAATGCCGCCAAACCGCTTGACCCGGCCACGATTGAGATTAAAATTCCGCCCCGTTATCAGAATAATGTGGTGGCGTTGATCACCGATGTTGAAAATCTGAGCGTCATCCCCGACCATGTCGCCAAAGTCGTGATTGACGAGAAATCTGGCGTGATTGTGATGGGCGAAAATGTGCGCATTTCCACCGTCGCCATTGCCCAGGGCAATTTAACCATCCGCGTCACCGAAACCCCGCAAGTGTCTCAGCCTTTGCCTTTTGCGCCGGGGGCTTCGGTGCTGCCGCCGGTACCAGGTGCCGCGACCAATGATACCACCCAAATTGTTCCCAAACCGCGTTTGAATGCCAACGGTCAACCGGTCGTCGATGCCAATGGCAATCCGGTGTTTGATTATGTCCCCCAAGTCGTGCCTGGCGTGCGGCAACAGGGACAGCCCGGCCTAATTGGCGGCGGGGCGCAAACCGTGGTGGTGCCGCGCACGGATATTAATGTCGATACCGGCAACGACAAGAAAATAATGGTGCTGCCGACCAGTGTCACTTTGGGTGAATTGGTCAATGGCTTGAACGCGCTGGGGGTGGGTCCGCGCGACCTCATTCCGATTTTACAAGCCATCAAAGCGGTGGGGGCCTTGCAGGCCGCAATCGAGATTATCTAATATTATTTAAATGCGACAGCGAGGAGCGCGTTTTTTATGGCGGATTCAGTCTCTCAATTAACCGGTGGGGCGCCAGGCCCCGATGCCGCAGAATTGACCAAATTGGCGCGGCCCAATTTTGACCTGAGCAAAGTCAAGGCCGCCACCCCCCAAGAAGCCAAAAAACTTGGTCAAGATTTCGAGGCCATGTTCCTTGAAGAAATGATGAAACCGATGTTTGAGGGGGTGAGAAAACCCAATGCGATGTTTGGCGGCGGTCATGGCGAAGAGGTGTTTCAATCCCTGATGGTGCAGCAATATGCCAAATCCTTTGCCCAACGCGGCGGCATTGGTGTCGCGCAACAAATTGAACGCATCGCCCTGCATAACGGCCAGGTGGCGGCATCTGACTCCGCCGCGGCGGCTAAGCCAACGGCATCCGCGCCGTCCGCGCCGCCGGTGAATGCCCTCGCCGTACAGCCCACCCTCGACGCAGGACAATTGCCGCCCGTCCAAAGTTTCGCGCAAAAATTGCCCCGGTTTTAGGGGGCGGGTAGGTAGGGCGTGGTTAAAAAGGAAGGGCGTCATTACCCGCCACATTATCCGTTTACGGATAATGTGAGTCGGGTAATCCCCCAGGAGTATTGTTCCTCAAAACTCCTGGGGGATTACCCGCCGGACAGCAAGCGGATTCCCGCTTGCTGTCCGGCGGGTAATGACGCTCCCTTTTTTGGCAGCAAGAGTGTTGCGGGGAATTAGGAGGGGCGTGGTTAAAAAGGAAGGGCGTCATTACCCGCCACATTATCCGTTTACGGATAATGTGAGTCGGGTAATCCCCCAGGAGTATTGTTCCTCAAAACTCCTGGGGGATTACCCGACTCGGACAGCAAGCGGATACCCGCTTGCTGTCCGGCGGGGAATGACGCTCCCTTGTTTAAGAGATGTTAGGCTCCACGCTATTGTCTTGAGAAATATTTTAGGGCGTGATTATATAGAGGCGATGGTTATCCACGGTGTACTGGCCGCTTGTACTTAGCGCAACGCCACCGCATAGCAATAGAAAGAACTGAGTTTTTGCCATGACTTTTAATCCCCATGATGCAAATCAACCCAACGCTGCGCGTAACCGCAATGTTCATACCGGCCCCAGCAATATGAGTCACACCCCAGAATCGGGAAAACCCTTAAAGCCCGTCACGCCGCGCCGCCGCAAAATCGTGATCATCAGCGTCAGCGGCGCGGTGGTGGTGGTGGGCGGGTTGCTGCTGGGTTTTTCGCTGTTTCGGGCGCAGATGATCACCAAAATATTTGATAATTTCAAATTGCCGCCCACCGTCGTGGCCGTCACCAAAGTCGAGACCGGATCACTGACCCGCCGTTTGGCTGGCATTGGCTCGTTAAGTGCGGCGCAGCAAACCACCATCTCGCCCCAATTGGGCGGGCGGGTGACCAAAATCATGTTTGAAGCCGGACGCTTTGTCCAAGCGGGCGATCCCCTGGTGCAATTGGATGATTCGCAAGAACGCGCGTCCCTGGCCCAATTTGAATCGCAAAAACGCTTGGCTAAATTGACCCTGGATCGCAGCAAAGCCTTGGCGGATCAACAATTTTCCAGCCAGGCCGCGCTCGATTCCGCCACCACCAGCCTCGAAGTCGCCGAAGCCAATATCCAAAACATCCAGGCCCAAATCAGCCAGAAATTAATTAAAGCCCCATTTTCGGGCCAATTGGGGGTGCGGCAGGTTGAATTAGGACAATATGTCTCGCCCGGTACCAACCTGGTGACCCTGACTGATTTGTCAAGGCTTTACGTCAATTTCAGCCTGCCCGAACAAAAACGCAGCAAAATCCAGATCGGGCAAAGCGTTACAGTGACCTCGAATTCTCTGCCGGGGGAAAGATTTACGGCGCAATTGCGGGTGATCGAGCCGCAAGTCGATGTCTCGACCCGGCAAATTTCCTTGCAAGCGGTGATGGCCAATCCAGGCCGCAAATTATTGCCGGGCATGTATGTCGATGCCGTGTTGAACATCGATACCACCAACACCGCTTTAACCTTACCTGAAACCGCGATTGATTACAGCATTTATGGCGAATCGGTCTATCGCGTGGTGAAAAGCGACGGCAAACCGGTGAAACAGGCTGAGCTTCCCGCCCTCATCGCGGCGCAAAATGCGGCGACCAAAAAAGATGCCAGCGCGGAAGAAAAAGCCGCCGCGCCCAACTTGAAAGTCGTACGGGTGGGGATAAAAACCGGCGAAGCCGATCAAGGGCAGATCGAAATCTTGTCGGGAATTGAGGAAGGCGATGTGGTGGTGGAAGCGGGACAAAACCGGTTACATGACCAATCCGATGTCATAATTTCCTCAGCCCCTTCTTCCTTGGTGCCGCCGGCCCAAACCCCGGTACCTTAGTTGAGACGGCACGCGCCGACCCCCACTGAAAAAATCCTTTTATTGCGAGCGTCCCAAATTGTCCTCATCCTTTACCGATATTTTCATTAAGCGGCCAGTCTTGGCGATTGTCGTCAGTTTGCTGATCTTGGTGGTCGGCGTTCGCGCCTTGATGACCCTTCCCATCCGCCAATATCCGAAATTATCCGAGGCGACGATTACCGTGACCACGGCCTATCCCGGTGCCTCGGCGGATGTGATGCAGGGATTTATCACCAGCCCGTTGGAACAAGCCTTGGGGGCGGTTGAGGGTTTGGAATATATGACCTCGACCTCGGCGCAAAATATCAGCAGCATTACCTTGCGGCTAAATTACACGGTGAATCCCGACATTGCCATCACCGATGTGATGACCAAAGTCAACCAGGTGGCGTATTTGCTGCCCAAACAAGCCTCGACCCCGGTGGTGTCCAAAAGTTCAGGCCGTTCGACCTCGCTGATGTATATCGCTTTTTCATCTAAATCCCTGAATGCGGCGGTGATTAACGATAACTTGGAGCGGATTGTCTCGCCGATTTTATCGACCATACCGGGCATCGGGAGCATCAACATCCTGGGCGGGCCAGCCCTGTCCATGCGGGTTTGGCTCGACCCCAAACGCATGGCGGCGCGGGGGATTTCCGCCCTGGATGTTTACGGCGCCATTGCCAGCAATAACTTCCAGTCCGCGCCAGGCCAGGCCAAATCGATCTTTACCATCACCAACATCACCGCCGAGACCGGGGCGACATCGGTCGAAAGTTTCCGCCAATTGGTGATCAAATCGGTCAAAGGCAAAATCATCCGCCTGGGCGAAATTGCCGATGTTGCGGTCGATGCCGCCACCAATGATGCGACGGTGCGCATCAATGGTGACACCGCCGTCTTTATCGGGGTTGATTCCAGCATCGAGGGCAATCCCCTCACCGTGGCGGAATCGGTGCGTCGGATTTTGCCCGTCATCCAAAAAAGCCTGCCGCCCGACCTTGAAGCGAAGATCGGTTTTGATGGCTCGGTTTTCATTCAATCCTCGATTGAGGAGGTCGAGAAGACCCTGATCGAGGCCGTGGTGGTGGTGATTGTCATTATTTTCGCCTTTTTGGGATCATTGCGTACGGTGATCATTCCGGTGGTAACCATTCCCTTATCCTTGGTCGGGGCGTGTTTGCTCATGACCTTTATGGGATTCAGCCTGAATCTGATCACCTTATTGGCTTTTGTGCTGGCGATTGGGCTCGTGGTTGATGATGCGATTGTGGTGGTGGAAAATGTCTATCGCCATATCGAAGAGGGGGAGACCCCGCTCAATGCCTCGCTGAAAGGGGCGCGTGAAATTGTCGGCCCGATCGTGGCCATGACGATCACTTTGGCGGCGGTTTATGCGCCGATTGGCTTGTTGGGCGGCGTGACCGGGGCGTTGTTTACCGAATTTGCCTTTACCTTGGCGGGGGCGGTGCTGGTGTCGGGTGTTATTGCCCTGACTTTGTCGCCCATGATGTGTTCGGTGTTGCTGACGCGCGCAAGCATGGAGGCCCCGCTGGTCAAACGGATTGAGCATATATTGAACCGGCTGGCGCTTGCCTATCGCCGCCGTTTGGCGCGTTTGATGGAATATCGCACCGCCATATTGATTTTTGCGGCGGGCATTTTGGCTTTGGTACCGTTTTTCTATATTAATTCCCCCAAAGAACTCGCACCGCAAGAAGACCAAGGGTCGATGTTTATGTTCTTAAAGGGGCCGCAATACGCCAATTTAGACTATATGTCACGCTATTTAACCCAATTGGACGAAATCGTCGCCACCACCCCCGAAATCGTCGCCCGCTTTGGCATTGCTGGCTTCCCCGCCTTGAACCAGGGATTTGGCGGCGCGATCTTGAAACCCTGGGATGAACGCAGCCGCTCAACCATGACTGTCGCGCCCGAACTTTCGGCCAAATTGTCGAGTTTGGACGGGATTGCCGCTTTTGTCTTCCAACCCCCGTCCTTGCCCGGCAATTCGGGCGGGCCGCCGGCGCAGATGGTCATTCGCGGCCCTGGTACCTACAAAGAAATTTTTAACATCATGAATCAAATCAAAGATATTACCCGCGCAAGCGGCAAATTTATCTTTGTCGATTCGGATTTGACCTTTGAAAATCCCACCATCCACATCAAGATTGATAATTTCAAAGCCAATCAATTAGGCATTACCATGGCCGCGATTGGACAAACTCTGACCATCATGGTCGGGGGCAATTATGTCAATTATTTCAATCTTGAAGGCCGGGCCTACCGAGTCATACCGCAAGTGGCGCGGGTGGATCGCCTTAAACCCGAAGATTTAGCCAATTACTACGTTCCCACCATCACCGGCGGCGCGGTACCCTTATCGACCGTGGTGACTTTTGTGAAAACGATTGAACCTGGCTCATTGACGCGGTTTAACCAGCTTAATTCGGCTACGTTTAATGCGGTGCCGCGTCCCTTTGTCACCATGGCCGATGCGGTGGCGGCGATGTCTGATGCTGCCACCAAAGCCCTGCCGCCCGGTTATAGTTACGAGTTTCTGTCCGAGGCGCGGCAATATGTCCAAGAAGGCAACCGCCTTCTTGCCACTTTTGTCTTTGCCCTGGTCATTATTTTCCTGGTATTGGCGGCACAATTTGACAGTCTGCGCGATCCCCTGGTGATCTTGGTGTCGGTGCCGATGTCGGTGGCGGGGGCGTTGTTGCCTTTGTTTTTTGGCCTCTCGACCATCAATATTTACAGCCAAATTGGGCTGGTGACTTTGATTGGCTTGATTGCCAAACACGGGATTTTGATGGTTTCATTTGCGCGTAATCTGCAGGTCGAGCATGGTTGGAATCGCCATCAAGCCATTATCGAGGCCGCCCAGATTCGGTTGCGCCCGATTTTAATGACCACCGGGGCGATGGTGGTGGGTTTGTTCCCCTTGCTGGTCGCCTCCGGCGCGGGGGCGGCGAGCCGTTTCTCAATCGGTTTGGTGATTGTCGCGGGTATGTCAATTGGCACCTTATTTACCTTGTTCGTACTCCCGGCGGTGTATACGGTGCTGGGTTCCGAGCGCAACGCGCAAAAACATCACGGCCGCGATTAACCCCTTGGCCCCGACTTAAACCAAAGGTAAATTTTACGGGTAGGAAAAATGGCAGATTCCCTTAAAGACGCGGCTTTGGATTATCACCGTTTGCCGATCCCTGGCAAAATTTCCGTCAGCCCCAGCAAGCCCCTGGCCACCCAACGTGATTTGGCTTTGGCCTATTCGCCGGGCGTGGCCTTTGCCTGCCAGGAAATCGAGGCTGATCCCGCCAATGCCGCCCTTTACACCGCCCGCAGCAATTTGGTCGGCGTCATCACCAACGGCACGGCGGTGTTGGGGCTTGGGGCAATTGGACCACTGGCTTCCAAGCCGGTGATGGAGGGCAAAGGCGTTCTGTTCAAAAAATTTGCCGGCATTGATGTGTTTGACATTGAAATCGACGAAACCGATCCGGATAAATTGGTCGATATTATCGCCAGCCTTGGCCCCACTTTTGGTGCCATTAATCTCGAAGACATCAAAGCCCCCGAATGTTTCGAGATCGAAGCCAAATTACGCCAACGCATGAACATCCCGGTCTTTCACGATGACCAACACGGCACCGCCATTTGCGTGGCGGCGGCGATTGTCAACGGCCTGCGCGTGGTGGGAAAAAATATCGAAGATGTGCGCTTGGTGACGTCGGGGGCGGGGGCGGCGGCCTTGGCTTGTTTGGATTTGCTGGTTGATTATGGGATGCCGATTGCCAACATCACCGCCACCGATTTAGCCGGCGTGGTGTATAAAGGCCGCAAGGAATTGATGGACCCGCGCAAAGAACGCTATGCCCAGGCCACCAATGCCCGTACTTTGGCCGATGTGATCGGCGGGGCGGATATTTTCCTTGGCCTGTCGGGCCCCAAAGTCTTGACCCAGGATATGGTCAAGAAAATGGGGGATCGCCCGCTGATTTTGGCCCTGGCCAATCCCACGCCGGAAATACTCCCCGAAGAAGTCAAGGCCGTCCGTCCCGATGCGGTGATTGCCACCGGTCGCTCGGATTACCCGAACCAGGTCAATAACGTCTTGTGCTTTCCCTTTATCTTTCGCGGCGCGTTGGATGTCGGGGCCACCACCATCAACCAGGCGATGGAGATTGCCGCCGTCACCGCCATTGCCAATTTGGCGATGGCCGAGACCTCGGAAATCGTCGCCCAGGCCTATGCCGACCAGGAACTGATTTTCGGCCCGGATTATTTGATCCCCAAAGCCTTTGACCCGCGGCTTATCGTGCAAATTGCCCCAGCCGTAGCCAAGGCCGCGATGGATTCAGGGGTCGCCACCCGTCCGATCCAAGATTTCGACCAATATCGGGATAAATTAAGCGAGTTCGTGTTCCGCTCTGGCTTGGTGATGCGGCCTATTTTTGAACGCGCGAAATTAGAGCGGAAACGCATAGTCTATGCCGAGGGCGAAGATGAACGAGTCTTGCGCACGGCGCAATTGGCCGTGGATGAGGGGATTGCCAAGCCTATTTTGATTGGCCGACCTGAGGTGATTGGCACCAGAGTGTCGCGCCTTGGTTTGCGCCTCATAGAAGGCAAAGATTATAGTGTCGTGAACCCCGAAAGCGACCCCAGATACCTCGAATATTGGAAGCTTTATCACCATATTATGGAACGACGCGGCGTCTCGGTCGATAAGGCCAAGATTGTGGTGCGCACCGACACCACCGTCATTGCCGCCTTGATGTTGCGCCGCGGCGAAGCCGATGCCATGCTGTGCGGCACCACCGGTCAATATAGCGACCACCTAAAACATGTCACCGACATTATTGGCCGCAAAGCCCATACCAACACCATGTCGGCTTTGACCGCCATGGTGTTGCCGCGCGGGATCACGTTTTTTTGCGACACCCAGGTCAATTTGGACCCGACCCCGGAACAAATTGCCGAAATGAGCATCGATGCCGCCGAGGAAATTGAGCGTTTCGGGATCAAACCGCAAATCGCTTTGCTGTCCCATTCCAATTTTGGCTCAAGCTCCGCCGCATCGGCCGAGAAAATGCGCCGCGCCCTGGAAATTATCGTTGCGCGGGCGCCAAACCTTGCGGTCGATGGCGAAATGCAAGGCTATTTGGCCTTGGACGAGGAAATCCGGGCGCGAATCTTCCCCAATACCCGTCTCAGCGGCAAAGCCAATCTCCTGATTATGCCCAATTTGGATGCCGCCAATATCTGTGTAAGCGTGGTGCGCCAATTGGCCGATGGCTTGACGATTGGGCCGATCTTGATGGGGGCGGCCATGCCCGTGCATGTGTTGGTGCCATCCGTGTCGGTGCGGGGCTTGCTTAATCTGACCGCCATTGCCGCGGTCGAAGCCGGATTAAAACTGACGGCTGATTTAGATAATCTTGCCAAAAGCGGCAACGTGCCGCCGCGTTCAGTAGAGGTACCTTGAACCCCTCATAAAACTGCGCCCCGTTTCGCGGACGGCGCGGTGGTTTTGGGATTTTTAGGACTTGTTCAGGCCTTCCTTAGGGAAGGTCTGAATAAGTCGTCCTGACCCCCCCTTCCTGCTTAGGAAGGGGGGGAAACCTATCCTTGGCGGCTTGCC
>JASGCR010000062.1 GCA_030054015.1 Candidatus Symbiobacter sp.
TGGATACCCCGACTCGCCGCATAAATGCGGCGGCGGGGTAAGACGCAACTTAAAATTCATAATATGACTCTTAATTTTGAATCAGACTCTAAGACAATTTTGCGGTTGTTTTGGGCCGCGCCACCGACTCGGGCACTCGGATGCGCAAAAGTTCAAGGCGATGCGGCTCGGCTGCCACAATTTCAAACACCAGGCCGGTTTTATGGGTAAAAACCTCGCCGGCGCGGGGAACCAGGCCCGCCATCGCCACCACCAACCCGCCAACCGTATCGATTTCGGTTTCTTCTTCGCGGGTCAAAAGTTTAAGCTTGGTGCGGGCTTCCAATTCTTCAATCGGCATACGGGCTTCGACCAGCAAAGCCCCATCGGCCAGGATGGTCACGCGCGATTGCCCCTCGCGGTCATATTCGTCGTGAATATCGCCGACAATTTGCTCGACCAAATCCTCAATCGTCACCAGCCCGTCAATGCCGCCATATTCATCCACCACCATCGCCAAATGAATCCGCTTGGTGCGCATGTCAAACAAAAGATTGAGGGTGGCACTGGCGGGCGAGACAAACAAAACCGGACGCAATAAATCCGTCAATTTCGGGGTTTCTTTGCGCTGCAACGCCACCAATACGTCCCGAATATGGATGATGCCAATGACTTTATCCAGGGTTTCGCGGTAAACCGGATAACGGGAATGATGGCCCTGCGATACCTGGTCGAGCATCTGCTCGAACGACAGGCTGTCGTCGATGGCATCGATTTGCGCCCGCGGCACCATGACGCTGTACACCGTGGCATCGCGCAAGGCCAAAATATTGCGCAGCAACAAGAGTTGATCTTGGGCGATGACGGCTTCTTCGTCCTTGGCTTCGCCGTTCGGCGGGTTGGCCTCGGATTCTTCGATCAATTCCTCGATGGTTTGGCGCAGTGCTTCTTTTTGTTTGCGTCCGCGCAGCAAACCGCGCCACCGATGCAATAATTTCGGCATACGCGGCGGCGCGGGCATTGACTCCTCGGACGGAGTCGCGGGTCGCGGTTCATCTGTGTCGTCGCTCACTTTATGTGATCCTCTTGGAGGTAGGGATTGCCAATGTCAAAACACCCCAAAGCAGCAATTTCAAGGGCTTCCATGCGGGCGGCATCTTGCTCGGTTTGGTGATCATAGCCCAGCAAATGCAGCACGCCATGGATGACCAAATGGGCGGTATGATCGGCCAGGGGTTTTTTTTGCGCCACCGCCTCGCGCATCACGGTTTCATAGGCCAGTATCACATCCCCGATCTGAAGTCCAAAGGGCGGCGGCGGTGCCGCCAGGGCCGCTTCGGTGGGGGGAAAATCGGACGGAAAGGACAAGACATTGGTGGCTTTATCTTGGCCGCGCCAAATGCGGTTAAGTTCCCGTACCGCCGCATCATCGCTATAGACCAGCGACAGGCTTTTGGCGGTTGGGGCAAAATTATTCCAGCCCTGGTGCCAACCCACCGCCACGGCCTGTCTGACCCAGTTCCTGGAATGCGCCACCAGGCCCTTTTTGGCCGCCGCACCAGAGCGGGGACGGACCTGGTCGCGCCAATCTTGCTCGCGCCAGGCTTGCGTACGCCAGGCCGTATGGCGAACCGCCACATCAATTTTAAGCTGAGACACCGGAGGGGGGAACATTGTTTTAAACAGCAATCCTTTTAATTTCATGGCAAATTTTTGGCCAAAAATATCTAAAAATTCCATTTATCCCATCAAATTTATGGTTTCACGTCCTATCGAATTGTTAATTTAACATAATCTAGCCTGCTCGCCAAATTTTTTACAGAGGGTTTAATTTAGGGCTTTATTGCAGCTTGGCGGGACTCCAATTCAGATGCTGCCCGCCATCCAGGGCGAGCATTTGCCCGGTCATACTGGGGCTGTGCCATAAAAACATCACGGCAGCGGCAATTTCGTCGGGACTGGCACCGTGCTGCAAGGGCAGGCTGGCCTGTTGCCGCGCAAATTGATCTGGGCTTTGATTGCTGGGCAAAGTCGGGCCTGGCCCAATCGCATTGACACGAATGCGCGGGGCCAGGGCCAGGGCCAGGCTTTGGGTCAAACCCCATAATCCGTATTTGCTGATGGCATAGCTGATGAAATGCGGCGTCATGTTCCACACGCGTTGGTCGATCATATTGACAATAAGGCCGTGATGACCCTCTGGCAAGGATTTTGCCATGTCTTGCATTAAGCAAAAAGGCGCGTATAAATTAACCGCCTGGTGCTGGTGCCATGAATGTGTCGTCACGCTGTCCCATTCATCGCGTTCAAATTGCGCCGCGTTATTGACCAATAAGCTCACCCCACCCAAGCGCGCCTGGGCGGACGGAATAAGTTGGCGCACGGCGGCTTCATCGCCAAGATCGGCGGACAGAGTGATCGCTTGGCATCCCATTTGGGTGATCTCATGCGCCAGGCTCTGGCATTCCGCCCGGCCATGATGGTAATGGAGGGCAAGGTCAAAGCCCGCCGCCGCCAAACGCCGCGCCACCGCACGGCCTATGCGCTTGCCCGCCCCGGTCACCAAGGCGGTGCCGGGTTTTGCGGTATTGGCGGTATTGGCGGTATTGGCGGTATTGGCTTGACTTAAGGTGTGGGTCACGTTTTATGGTTCCGATCAAAACGCGCTTGAGGTTGGGACAAGTAAATATTAAGGTCGAAGCAATTGGAATATCAAAATGAAAAACTTTAAAAAATTCTGGCACAATATTCATACCCACCAAATCATTCCCTTCTCCAGCCATGTTGCGTTTAACGCGATGCTGGCGATGTTTCCATTTTTATTTTTGACCTCGATCTTGGCTGATTATTTTGGCGCCCAAACCACCGCGCGCAAGGCGTTAGAGTCATTACTCCTCAATTTGCCCACCGAAGTTTCCAAAACCTTATCCCCGATTATCCATGACATGTTTATGCAGCATCACCATAATTGGCTGACCGTGACGGTGGTGATCAGTCTTTTCTCGGCCTCGAACGGGGTCGAGGCGTTTCGGGACATGTTAAACCAAGCCTATGGTTTTGTCGATCCGCGGCCATTTTGGTTGAAACGGGTGCAAAGTTTTGGCCTGGTGGTCTTAAGTGCGGTGGCTGTGTTGTTGGTGTCGTTGCTCATTGTCGCATCGCCGGTATGGATCAAAACTTTTAACACTTGGTTCGATATTTCGTCGCGGGCGAAAACCAGGCTGCTCATCAGCCGCTATGTGGTGGCGGGTTTGATTCTATGCCTGTCGGTCTATGCGCTCAATTATTTTCTGCCGCGCCATCGGCAAAAATTTCGCCAATTATGGTTTGGGGTTGCGGTCTCGGTGGCAGGCATCATTGCCGCCGCGACGATCTTCTCGAATTATGTCGAAGATTTGATCGTGGAAAACAGTGCCTATGTCGGGTTGGGCGGCTTGATTGTGACGTTGTTGTTCTTTTTTTGCGTCGCTTTTTTAATCGGATTTGGGGCAGAATTAAATGCCGCGCTGGGGCTACGTCGCCGTCCCAAAGCCTAAAGCAAAGGAAACTATCATGGCCTTTAATCCCGTGCTGGCCAATATTGGCACCACCATTTTTACCACCATGACGCAATTATCGCTTGACCACCAGGCGTTAAATTTGGGGCAAGGCTTCCCCGAAGAAGGCTGGCCCACGGAAATGCTCGACCGCGCCGCGAAGGCGTTGATGCACGGCGACAATCAATATCCGGCCATGCGCGGGGTGGCGGAATTGCGCCAGGCGGTGGCGGCGCATGACCGGCGGTTTTACGGGTTGGACTATGATTGGCAGTCAGACGTGGTGGTGACATGCGGTGCGACCGAGGGTTTGGCCGCCGCGATATTGGGCTTGCTCTCGCCCGGCGATGAAGTGGTGTTGTTTGAACCGCTTTATGATTCTTATTTGCCGATGATCCGGTTGGTGGGGGCGATCCCGCGTTTGGTGCGGCTGCACCCACCCGATTGGGGCATTGATTTTGACGCTTTGCGCGCGGCCTTTAACCCGCGGACGCGGATGATTTTGTTCAACACGCCGATGAATCCAACCGGCAAGGTTTTTTCCCGTGCCGAGCTTTCCCGCATTGGCGAATTGTGCCAGGAATTTAACGTCATCGCATTGTGTGATGAGGTTTATGAACATTTGGTGTTTGCCGGTTCCGAACATATTCCCTTGGCATCCTTGCCCGGAATGCGCGATTTGGCGGTGCGGGTGGGGTCGGCGGGCAAAAGTTTCAGTCTCACCGGTTGGAAAATCGGCTATCTGAGCGGAGCCGCCGAAATGATGGGTCAAATCGCCCGCGCCCACCAATTTTTGACCTTTACCATCCCCCCCCATTTGCAGAGTGCCGTCGCCTGGGGATTGCAACAACCCCCGGAATGGTTCGCGGCCATGACGGCAAATTTGGCGGCCAAAAGGGAGCGTTTTGTTGGGGGGTTGGCCCGGCGGGGGATAGCGGTCTTACCGTTCCAAGGCGGGTATTTCGCCACCATTGATTTGCAGCAATTTGGCATAAAAGAAACAGATGAGAATTTTATATACCGCATGACAACGGAGAAAAGATTGAACGCCATTCCGTTTAGTGCGTTTTACGCCCCGCCCGCAATGGTTGAACCCGGCGCGTTCGTGCCGCCCCCCAACCATTTGGTGCGGTTTTGCTTTGCCAAAAAGGATTTTTCGCTCGATCAAGGGGTGGAGAAATTGGCGGGGTTTTTGGGGAGATGAGGGGAAATTGCTTTATTGAAGTTTCACCGCACCCCTAACAATTTCGTCGATGCCATGGCAAAATTTGTAGAAACTATGGTGTTCACGATTCTTGGGAACGGGCTTGATAAGTAGCAAAGGCATGTGTTTACCAAATTCGCCCGCGCGTGTTTTGGGGGAAGGATAGTCGCAGTCTCGTTTGCCATAGCCTCGGTGATATCCCGCATCCCGAATAATTTTGCCTAAACTATCCCTTGGTTTCGGATAATGAAAAGGCTTGGTAAAATCAGACGGTTTGATATTGGGATAGACTTTACAGACCGCGTCGGGATGGGCGAGAAACCAAGATTCCAATTCGATAACCGCGATGCGGGTAATGGCGCGGTATTTTTCGCCAAAATTGACATTTTTGCGGGACAATAACTTAACCTTAGCGACAAATTCTTCAAGTTTGGATTTTAAGGTAATTTCTGGGCGAAGATGTTGGTCATCAAAATCATCGTCAAGATCGATCACAATGATAATTTTTTGCTCGGTTGCGGCATAAGCACGCAATTGCACCAGTAAGGCCGGTTCGTTTCTGTCTTTTTCACCATCTCTTCGACGGGGTGGCTTTATCATTGATTCCTTGCCGCCAAATTCAATGATGTCATATTGTTCTTCGGTTAATTGGGGAAAATGAACCGACAAAAATGACGCAATGAATTGCTTAAGCGATTCATCTTCAACCAAGAAAACCAATTGGGGCAAATTGGAATTATTGTCCATGATTAAGTCTTTGCGTTTTTTTGCTTGGGATTGCGTGAACGAAGATTAAGATTGCGCAGGGCATCGCCAAAACCGCCATGACCTTCCAACCATAAATCACCCAAATTGCCGTTTTCCAGGTCAGTGATCAATTGGTCATCGGCAGGATTCCAAATTTGCGTAAACCCATCTTTGCCGCGCCCGATCACCCGCACCTCATCGGCGGATAAGTGGTTGAGCAATAAGGGGGAATGGGTGGTCAGCAAGGTTTGGAGTTTTGCCCCCTCTTCGCGCATAATCTCAATAAGATCAGGGACAAATTTGGGGTAGATGTAATTTTCCGGCTCTTCAAACGCGATGAAGTGAAATCCTAAGCTCTTCCAATAAACTGCCGCCAAAATCGCCAGCAAACGCAAAGTACCATCGGACATATAGCGGCCGGGCAGATTTTCCTTAAAATATTTGTCCTTAAATTCAATTGTAATAATATCATCCCTGGCATTGATCTTTAAGCTATCAAATTGCGGGATCAATTTTTGCAAGGTTGCTATTAATTTATCAAAAATATGTGGTTTATTATTTTGCCAGAAAAGCAGGAAATTGGGCAGATTGGAGCCATCTTCGTTTAACCAATTTTCGATTGAACCGTTGGAAGCTTTTTTCATAATTTCTGGCGTCAACATATATGTATTAATACTGCCAACAAATTGAAAAAATCCAGCTAAAGGACACAATTTTAATATATATGATAATTGCAGAAAGGTAATTTCATTATGTAAAATTTGACCACCTTGAATTTGAGCATTTGTAATCTTGTCATATTCATTTATGACAGCCTCCGCTTGTTTAGAATATGAATTCCACAAACTATTTGAAATAATTGATTCATTTATGCCATTTTTAGGGATAGAACATTTGCCAATATTTCTTTCAAAATCAAAATATTTTCCTTCTGGCAGTGACGGGTAGGTAAAATTGCCTGTGGCGAGGGTTTTTGCCCATTCGCGGCTAATGAATGGTTTGCCATCAATTTCATCCAATTCAATATGCCAAATTTGGTTGGGTTCATCGCCCTCGTAACCTGCATCTAAAGTTTGTTCAATATCAATGACAATGGGCTCGGCCTGGCCGCCCAGCGATTTCAATTCCCGAAGGGTACCAAATTTCTTAACCGTTTCTTCAAGGTTAAAACGTAGTAAGAAACTAATAAAACCCAATACTTGTAAAATGGTTGATTTGCCACTGCCATTGGGGCCAACCAACACGGTGAGCGGGCCGGTAAAATCCAGCGTGACATCTTTTAGACAACGAAAATTCTTCACCCGTAACGACACGATTCTAGCAACGGGCGTACGGACGGGGCGTGGAGATTCAGCACCGGTTTCGTTCACGTTTAACCTCAATCCTAACCAAGAAAACAAATACGACAACAGGTTAGCATTTTATCATTGCCGCCCGCAAGATGGACGAAAAATCAGGTGACCATGCCAAGTCATTGAAACCCCCGCAACAACGTCACTCCCCGCGCCCCCAGATTCAACCGTCCAATCCGCGGCCAGACCCCCATCAATTGCGCGGGTACCCGCGTCGCCATCGCCAGGGCGGTGGCGGTATCGCAAATCCCGGCTTGCACCAAATTCACCACCGACCCGGCCAGATCAATATGCGCTCCGGCCAGGGAACCGGCTTGGTTCACCAACCGCCCATCCTCCACCCGAATCACTTCGCCGTAAATTTCGTAATGATCGGGGCCGCCAATGGTGGCCATGGCATCCGACACCACCATCATTAAATCCGCGGCCGGGCGGGCGCGAATCGCCAGCCGCAAGGATGTCGCGGCGACATGGTGCAAATCGGCAATCACGCCGCACACCAAATGACTGTCCAGGGCGGCACCAACTAACCCAGGGGCGCGGCTGTGCCAACCCGACATGCCGTTGAACAGATGGGTGACGGCGCGTGCGCCCTCGGCCTCGGCGCGGCGGAGATCGGCTTCGCTGGCATCGGAATGCCCCAACGCCACCACCACCCCCATCGCGGCCAATTCGGCCACCACGCCAGGGGCGACGCATTCGGGGGCCAGAGTCACCATGGTTGGGATTCCCTGCGACCGCATTTGGCGCAGGATGTTCCGCGTCACTTCATCAAATGGGCGGATAAATTTCTCCAGATGCGCCCCTTTGCGAGCGGGGTTAATATGCGGCCCCTCGAAATGCACCCCGGCCAGTCCGTCCAACCCTTGGTGCCAGGCATCCGACATGGCATCGGCGGCGCGTTGCATCTGGTCGGCTTGATCGGTGATAAAGGTTGGCATAATCCAAGCCGTGCCACGGGCGCGATGGGCGGCAATGATTTGCGCAATGCCCGCGACGGTTGGGCTGGTGTTAAACATCACGCCGCCGCCGCCATTGACTTGCACATCCAACAAGCCAGGCGCGGCGATGCCTTTATATTTGATGATGGGCGGCGAATCCGGCGCAGACAACACCGCGTTGGCATCGCTGATCTGTTGAATCACCCCGCCTTCGTCGATCAAAATGGCGCGGTGGGCAGCCAATTCCGCGCCATCAAACAGCCAGGCTGGCAAAAACCAGGTCGGGCGTTCCGGCGGCAAAAACAAGCACCCATTCGTCTGAGACACGTCCTTTGTCACCATGATGATCCAAATTTAGCTCATTTGATGGGCGAGCCAAGCGGCCCCGCGCACACCGCTATGGGCGCCAAATTTTCCGACGCGGATGGCGGGCGGCTGCAAAGTCTTAAACGAAATTTTCGCCAAACGCGCCGCCACCAATGGCGGCAAATTTTCGATATGCGACAAGCCGCCGCCAATCACGATCACATCGGGGTCTGTCGCCAATTGAATCGCCAGGGCCAATTCCCCCAACAAATCCAGCCATAATTCAAAGGCTTTGACCAATGTGGGATCGGCCTCGACCGAGGTGGCGGCGGCGGCGATTTCGGCGGCGGTTAAGTTTTGCCCGCTAAAATGCGTACCAAGCCGCGCCAGGCCTGGCCCCGATACCAACGTCTCGATACACCCCACCCGCCCACAGCCGCAAGGGGTTTCGGTCAAAGATGCCGCCTCGCGCAGCAGGCGGGTACAACTGAGGCGCATGTGACCGACTTCGCTGGTCATGAGACTGGCCGTCCCATTATGTCCGTTATGGAGTTTCTGGTTCAGACACAGCCCCCCCCCCACGCCGGTACCCAGAATCAAGCCAAAGACCGTCGCGCATCCCGCCCCCGCCCCGCCATTGGCTTCGGACAAAGTAAACAGGCCGGAATCATTGCCCATCGCCACCATACGCCCTAATTTGGCCGCCAAATCGCGGCGAAACGGTTTGCCATTGGCGGGCAGATTGGCGGTCGAGGCCAGGCCGGTATGGGCATCAATCACCCCCGGTACGCCGATCCCGATGCTCAGTTTTGGCTGATTCGCGTCCGTTTTTGGCATCAAACCCGATTGCGCCGCCGTCTCGTCGAGCCATTCTCCGGCTTCGCCCATTTTATCGAGCAGGCTTGGGTAATCGAGTCCGCGTATGACCCATCTTTGACGGGAAATTTCGTTCAACTGGCCATCGAACAAGGCCGCTTCTAATTTGCTGCCGCCCAAATCCATGCCGCCAATCGCCGCACGGGTGGGGGCTGCCGAGGGGGGTGAAGATAAATTTGCCGTCACAATCAATCTGCCTTTGATTCGTTATTTTAAACCGCATCAAATCGCCCAAATATCGCGGGCGCAGGTCAGTTTAGCATAAAACCAGGCCACATCATGCCATAATTCGTGGCGATGCTTACCACCCCTCAATATTAAAAGGAAGAGCGTCATTACCCGCCGCACTGTCCGTTATCCACGAACAGCGCGAGTTGGGTAATCCCCCAGAAGGATTATTCCCCAAAACAGGAGCGTCATTACCCGCCACATTATCCGTTTACGGATAATGTGAGTCGGGTAATCCCCCAGGAGTTTTGTTCCCAAAAAAAGAGCGTCATTACCCGCCACATTATCCGTTGACGGATAATGTGAGTCGGGTAATCCCCCAGGAGTTTTGTTCCCAAAAAAAGAGCGTCATTACCCGCCACATTATCCGTTGACGGATAATGTGAGTCGGGTAATCCCCCAGGAGTATTATTCCTTAAAACTCCTGG